>JAGRHK010000214.1 GCA_020444985.1 Candidatus Competibacteraceae bacterium | reverse complement strand
TAAGGCGGAAGCGCCCGCAGCATTCACCTTGCCCCCCGCGTATGAATGGCTGGACGCCTTGCGCGCCACTTCGGTCGTGGGTCAGCCCGGTCAACGTCAACCCCTGGTGCTGGATCGCCGGGGGCGGCTCTATCTCTACCGTTACTGGCGCTATGAACAGCGCCTGGGGCGCGATTTGTTACAGCGGGCCAGGGAAGCGCCTCCGCCCATCGACGAAACCCGCTTGCGCGCCGATCTCAGCCGACTGTTTCCGCGCCATTCCACATTGACTGGACCCGATTGGCAAAAGATTGCAGCGGTGGTGGCGGCGCTGAAACGGGTCTGCGTGATCTCTGGCGGTCCCGGCACCGGGAAAACCAGCACCGTCCTGCGCATCTTGGCGTTACTGACTGGGCAGACCGACCGGCCTTTGCGCATTGCGCTGGCCGCGCCTACCGGCAAGGCGGCGGCGCGGATGCAGGAGTCGATCCGCGCCGCCAAACCGGGACTGGGTTTGTCGAACGATCAGGCGGCGCAAATTCCTGAGGAGGCTTCCACGCTGCATCGTTTGCTGGGCAGCCGGCCTGATTCGGTTTATTTCCGCTATAACGGCGATAATCCATTGCCTTTGGATGTACTGGTCGTAGATGAAGTGTCGATGGTCGGCCTGGCGCTGTTGGCTAAAACGGTCGATGCCTTGTTACCTTCGACGCGCCTCATTCTGCTGGGCGACAAGGATCAACTGGCCTCGGTCGAGGCCGGATCGGTGCTCGGCGATCTCTGCATGGGCGCAGGGCGGTTTTCCCCGGAATTTCAAACCCGGCTGAGCGCCCTGACTGGCGAAACGCTGCCGCGCGGTAAAGAGTCGTCATCCTCTCTGGTCGACGCTATTGTGTTGTTACGGCACAGCTACCGATTCAGCGCCGCCAGCGGCATCGGCGCACTGGCGCAAGCAGTGAATCGGGGTCGGGCGGCGGAAACCGCGACACTACTGGACGGTCGTTATGAAGACATTGACTGGCGTACATTAACCCAGGCGGATGAACTGCCGGAACGACTGGCGGAACCGGTCGCCTCCGGGTTTACGCCCTATCTGGACGCGATGCGGACCAGCGCTACTCCAGAAACAGTTTTCCAGGAATTCAACCGATTCCGCGTACTGTGCGCGGTGCGTAGCGGGCCATTTGGGGTGGAGGCGCTTAACCTCTTATGTGAAGGCATCCTACACCGGCGAGGACTGATTGATCATCGACAAGCCTGGTATTTAGGCCGGCCTATCATGGTGATTCGCAACGATTACAACTTGCGGTTATTTAATGGCGACATTGGCATTACCTTGCCGGACCTGGAGGAGCCGGAACGGATGAAGGTATTCTTCCTGGGTAACGATGGCGCCCTGCGCAGTTTCGCCCCGGCGCGCTTACCGGAGCATGAGACGGTCTATGCGATGACCGTGCATAAAAGCCAAGGATCGGAGTTTGAACGAATATTGGTCGTGACGCCGAACGAACCCTCGCCGGTATTAAGCCGGGAGCTGATTTATACGGCGCTGACGCGCGCTAAACAGCAGGCGGTGTTTTATGGAGCGCCGGAGGTGTTTGAGGCGGCGGTGGAACGGCGACTGCGGCGCTCGTCAGGATTGCGGGATCGGTTGTGGCTGGAGCGAAGCGGAACCCGCCAAGCGTCAATCTGATCGTTCAGTCGTTGAAAAACGCCTGCACCCGCTCCAATTTTTTGGTGCGCGGCATTGGCGGCAGGCTGTCCAGAAAAGTCCGCCCATAAGACTTGCTTAACAACCGGGGGTCGCCCAGCACCAGCACCCCCCGATCGCTCACATCGCGGATCAGCCGGCCGACCCCTTGCTTCAAGGTAATCACCGCCTGAGGCAACTGATAATCCATAAACGGATTCTCGCCACGCTGTCGCAGCGATTCGATACGCGCTTGCATCACCGGATCGCCAGGCGAGGCAAACGGCAATCGGTCAATGATCACGCAGGACAACGCCTCACCGCGCACGTCCACGCCTTCCCAAAAGCTGGCCGTACCCAGTAACACCGCATTGCCCAACTCCCGAAATTGTTTCAGTAGCGTCGCCTTCGGCCATTGACCCTGCACCAGTAACGGATAAGGGACGCGCTCGGCCAGCCATTCCGCTGCCTCGCGCAGGGCGCGGTAGCTGGTGAACAGAAGAAACGCTCGTCCCCGGCTGGCGTCCAGCACCGGTAATGCGGCTTCCAGCAAGGCGGTGGTATAACCTGGCGTCGCGGGCTCCGGCAGTTCCGGGGGGTGATACAGCAGCGTGTGCTCGACGAAATCGAATGGGCTGTCCAGACACAGCGCCGCATAGTCCATCAACCCCAGGCGCGCTGCGAAATGATCAAAACGCTGACCCACCGCCAGCGTTGCCGAGGTAAACACCCATGCGCACGGTTGCGCGGCCATCCGTTCCTGGAAAGTCGGGGCAATGTCCAGCGGCGTCGAAGTCAACATCCATCCGCGCCCCCGGGTCTCAAACCAGCAGACACTGCCCGACTCAAGCATCGTTCCGGTTAACGCCAGGGAACGTTGCGCCAAATCATCACTGCGCCGGGCGCAATTTTCCAGACCCTTACCGCGCCCAGCCGCCTCACGCAAGGCATCCCGCAAGGCATCCAGCTTCAGGGTTAAATCCGCGACCGCTTCCCGCACCGTCGGTTGCTCGATTGCTGTGCGCCATAGTGCGCGGCGATCTTCTGAACCCAACGCCTCGCGTAGAGCGGCGATGGTTGTTTCCAGCGCCTGGGCGCGTTTGCGTAACTCCGGGAAATCCGGCGCATCCCGCAGATATTCCACCAACGTATCTCGGGTCAGCTCCAGCAATTGCCGACTACTCAAGGATTTGCCAAAAAAGTGACTGGCAATTTCCGGCAATTGATGGGCTTCATCGAGAATGATGGCTTCCACGTCGGGCAACAGCTCGGCAAAGCCAGTTTCCTTGATGGCCATATCGGCGAAGAATAAATGATGGTTAACAACCAACAGATCAGCGGCCTGCGCCTCGCGCCGCGCCTTGGCAAGAAAGCAATCGCCCAAATCGGGACATTCCTGCCCCAGGCAGTTATCCGCTGTGGAGGTCACGCGCGGCCAGATCATAGAAGTTTCCGGTACATTTGAAACTTCGGCGATGTCGCCGCACCGGGTGCGTTTGAGCCAGGTATGAATATGTCGCAACTCGGCAATCTGCTCACGGGACGTCAGGCGTCCCTCCTGATCGGTCAGGCGTAAGCGGTAGCGACACAGATAATTACCGCGCCCCTTCAGCAGGGCGATGGTTGCCGAACTGTGCAACGCTCGGCGCATCACCGGTAGATCGCGATGGTACAACTGATCCTGCAAGTGGCGCGTGCCAGTGGAAATAATCACTCGCATTCCCGAGCAGAGCGCGGGCGCCAGATAGGCGTAGGTTTTGCCGGTGCCGGTGCCGGCTTCAACGACCAAGGTCCCGCCTTCACTCAGGATGGCGTCGACCGCCGCCGCCATTTGCTGCTGTTGAAGGCGTGGCGCGAAACCGGGCGCATGACGCGCCAGCGGCCCGTCCGGCCCCAACAATTCAACCATGTCCATCGCGCGCGTCCGCTGGCGATTACGCATCAGCGCGACAAGAGTGTCGCCTGCGCTTCAGCCTCTTCAGCGCCGGTGGCGTTGCCGCTGGCTTGGCGCGCTACGGAAATCAACTTCCAGTTACGGGCCTGTAATGATCGATTACCGCCGGCCAGATTGTTGGATTTGCTGGCCAGCGACTCCGCCTGGTGATATTGGCGCTGATGCAGACGAATTTGCGCCAAATCATGCCAGATGCCGGCATTACGCGGTTCGATGCGCAGCGCTCTTTCCAAAGCCGCGCCCGCCTTGCCTAACTGGTTGCTCTTGACATATTGATCGGCGCTGTCCAGCAGGGCCACCACGGCCTGATTGCCTTCACGGCTAATCTCCGCCGGCGGCAATTCCGCAGGACGTGGCGGCGGCGGTGGTGGTGGCGGTGGCGCTGGTTCTGGTTCCGGTTCCGGCGCAACCGGCAATTCAGGTTCGACCTGCGGCTCAGCGGGCGGGGCCAGGGCGACCGGCTTGCGTGCAGGCTTTGGTTGCGAAGGCGCTGGACGGGTTGGCGGCGGCGTATCCAGTACAGGGGCGCTGCCGTAAAACGCATCGCTGCTTTGTGGCGCGTCCAGTCGATCTGACGTATCCGCCGGATAAGATGGATCGGCGGTTGGCGGGTAAGCTGCGCCCGGCGGATACGCCGGCGATGAATACGCCACGCTAGGCGTGGCTGAATAG
>JAGRHK010000213.1 GCA_020444985.1 Candidatus Competibacteraceae bacterium | reverse complement strand
TCTTTTCTTCCATTGAACTGGCGGCGTCATGGTCAATCAGCCGGCCCTGGCGTTCCGAATGGCGAGTGAGCAACATTTCCTGGATGATCTCCGGCAGGGTCGTCGCATGGGAGCGGATGGCGCCGGTCAGTGGATAGCAACCGAGAGTGCGAAAGCGCACCCATTCCTGTTGAGGCGTTTCCCCCGGCTCCAACGGCATCCGTTCATCATCGACCATGATCAGAGTTCCATCCCGCTCGACGACCGGACGCTCTGCGGCAAAATACAACGGTACGATGGGAATATTTTCCAAATGAATGTATTGCCAGATATCCAGCTCCGTCCAGTTAGACAGGGGGAAAACCCGGATGCTCTCGCCTTTACGTACGCGACTGTTGTAAAGGTTCCATAATTCCGGACGCTGGTTCTTGGGATCCCAGCGGTGGTTGCGATCGCGGAACGAGTAGACCCGCTCCTTGGCCCGTGAGCGCTCTTCATCGCGCCGTGCGCCGCCAAATGCAGCGTCGAAGCCGTGTCGCTCCAGCGCCTGCTTGAGCGACTGGGTTTTCATGATATCCGTATGGACTTGTGAGCCGTGGCTGAAGGGGTTGATGCCCTGACTTAATCCGTCCTGATTAATGTGAATGATCAGCTCCAGCCCCAGGTGCTTGGCCTGTTCGTCGCGAAAGCGGATCATCTCCTTGAATTTCCAGGTTGTATCGACATGCAGCAACGGAAATGGCGGCTTGCCCGGATGGAAGGCTTTCAAGGCCAGATGCAGCATCACCGAAGAATCCTTGCCAATTGAGTAGAGCATCACCGGCTTTTCAAATTCCGCAGCGACTTCGCGGATAATGTGGATGCTTTCGGCTTCGAGTTGCTTGAGATGAGTCAGTTTATAGGCGTCCATAGGGTCCGTGAGGCTGGATACGAAAGCGATTGGAGCGCCGCCAGGCTTTACCAGAGAGCTGCGGAGCGAACGAGGGGGGGGATTGTCAGGTTTTGCCTGGCTCGCGTCAATATAAACCCCGATCTGGAGGATTCAACACAATCACTGACGATCACCGAATTAACCGCTATCATTGAAATTATTCGCTATTAAGTCAGTATTCGCCTCTCTTTGGGACTGAACGGTTACTTTTTAAAACTGTAAACTTGGAGTGCCTATTCATGGCGTTGGGACCCGTGATGCTGGGAGTGGAAGGCTTGGCGCTGACCGCTGAAGAACGTGAGTTGTTACAGCACCCGCTGGTCGGCGGGGTCATTCTGTTTGCGCGCAACTATGCTTCACCCGAGCAGGTTGCCGCATTGAACGACGCCATTCATGCCCTGCGTCAACCGCGTCTGTTGATTGCTGTGGATCATGAAGGCGGACGGGTCCAGCGCTTCCGCGAGGGATTCACCCGCTTGCCGGCGGTGCGGCGGTTAGGCGAGATCCATGATCAAGATCCAATGCGCGCCAAGCAGTTGGCGCGCGTTACCG
Organism: Candidatus Competibacteraceae bacterium; assembly: GCA_020444985.1. Lineage (GTDB taxonomy): Bacteria > Pseudomonadota > Gammaproteobacteria > Competibacterales > Competibacteraceae > UBA2383. Next base: position 2,834 of record JAGRHK010000213.1, on the reverse strand, counting down.
GCTGGCTGATGGCCGCTGAATTACGCGCGGTGGGCGTCGATTTCAGTTTCGCGCCGGTGCTGGATCTGGATCATGGCGTCAGCGGCATTATCGGCGATCGGGCATTTCACCACGATCCAGAGGTCGTCGCCGATCTGGCGCACGCGTATGTCAGCGGGATGCAGAAAGCCGGCATGGAAGCGGTGGGCAAGCATTTTCCGGGACATGGCGGGATTGCCGCCGATTCGCATCTGGAGCTGCCCGTAGACCCGCGCGCTTATGTCGACCTGGCGAGCACCGATTTACTGGCGTTTGAACGGATGATTCATTACGGTCTGGCGGCGCTCATGCCGGCCCATGTTCTTTATCCGCAAGTGGATAGCCGGCCTGCCGGCTTTTCGGCCCGCTGGCTCAAGGAAATCCTGCGGCAGAACCTGGAGTTTCATGGGGTTATCTTCAGCGATGATCTGGATATGGCGGGCGCCCAGGAGGCCGGAAGTCCGCCGGAACGGGCGCAGGCGGCGTTGATGGCGGGTTGCGACATGGCGTTGGCCTGTAATGATCGCCGCGCCGCCGTAGCGATTCTCGACCACCTGGGGTTGAAACCCGACCCGGTGAGCCAGGTGCGGTTGATTCGCCTGCATGGGCGCGGTCGCCTCAATCTCAAGCGACTGCATTACCATCCGGCTTGGCAACGCGCGGTGCGGTTGGTCCAGGATTACGATGCATCGCCCTTCTTGGAAATGGATATTTGATTCAGACCGCCCGGCCCTGGGTTGTGGTTGTGCTGCGCGCTATCCACGGCGCGGGTTCTGCGCAATCCAGGTTGATGCCCCCAATAAGCGTTATCTGGTGAAGTAGGGGGCTGCTATTTATTTCGCTTCCGACGCTGCTTCCAGCAATGCGGACTCCTCATCGGTGAACAGCCGTGAACGGGTCAGAAAGCGTAAACCTTCCGGTCCTTCCAGAGAGAACATCCCGCCCCGACCAGGAACCACGTCAATGGTTAATTGGGTATGTTTCCAATATTCGAACTGGGCAGCGCTCATATGGAACGGGCAGCCGTCGATTTCGCCCAAGCATACATCGCTGTCGCCTACCAGAAATTCGCCGTCAGGGTAACACATGGGGGAACTGCCATCGCAGCAGCCGCCGGATTGGTGAAACATCAACGGGCCATATTTGGTCTTCAGCCGGGCAATCAAGTCCAGTGCGGCGTTTGTCGCTAAGACGCGGTGAACGGTCATCATGGCAAATTTCCTCCAGGCTGCGCTGTACTCAATGCCCCCTCCCACGCGGAAGGGGGATTCTTTCTACGACTCCTTTATCCTCACCTCACGCCGCCAAGCGCTCGTTCAACCCAACCAACACCTTCTAGGCAGCGACCGGCGCCACCGTACCAGGGCCGAAGATGGCAGCGGCATCATTGGTCTTCAAATTCAATTGTTTGATATGAGAATGTCGATAACTCTCCATCGGTTTTCCAGAAGAGTTTTTCATCAAACCGGGGGAGAGATATAGGGATTCATAAGTCACTTCGTCACGTCCAAGTAAAGTGGCTTGGCTGGAACGACCCGCATCCAGTTCGATACAGGTCAAGTTAAGAAAATCAGGGAGTGTTTCACCAAATGTTTTATCTCCTCTTCGGCCATCATAGCTGACGATATAGCGTATTCTCTTTGAGTTAAGTTCTTCCAAAGCAGCGATAAAGTCATGATGGTTGATCCCTGACAAATAACGACAATCTCTATCGCCACAAACGCCCTGATAAGGCGGGTCCATATAGATAAAGTCATTTTGTTGCGCTTGAGCTAAAACCATTTTGTAATCATTTGCTGAAAAACGGACTTTACCTTTCAATAAAGCAGAAGCGCCAAGAATATTAGCGCGCATCGTTTCAGGTCTTGTTCCGTGGCGTCTTTTATCAGGGCTTTGGTTAAACAGCCCTTCTGAATTGTAGCGTACTGAACCTTTGACACATCGTGCCAAGAGGTATAAGAAAAGTCGTGGATCTTTTTTCCTGTTAAAACTCTCTCGAATTTTGTAATAGTGTTCGAGTGAATCCTCATCGTGTTGCTCATTCCAAACTTTTTTATAAAATTCGGCAATATCAGCAGGTGACTCTACAATCATCTGTAGTAAATCAGATAAAGGCTTATTTAGATCATTGATCCAGTAGTTTTTTGCCAGTTGTCGTTCCGCAGCAGCAATACTAATCGCCGCTGAGCCGGCAAAGGGTTCAATCAGACAATCAATATCTTTAGGTAAATAATGCAAAATGGCGGAAGCGAGATTGCGCTTGCTGCCTTGATATTGAATAGGATGGGGAGTGTTTTTCATCTGAGGAATTACAATAGATACCAAGTACCATAGTTAGATGGGTTCGGTCTGCTCCTGACATTAGAAGTTGACCCCTCACATCCAGCGCTGCTCCATGCCATGCTACTTGGCAATGTGGGGTGTTCAATCAGTTGTACAAGATTGCCTGTCGTCCAGTTTTTTCAGTAAGGGTAGAGCAGGGCCGACATCCGCCCGCCCTGCTCTTTCCTCATCCGATCACGCCGCCAAGCGCTCGTTCAACTCCACCAACACTTTCTGCGCGGCGACCGGCACCACCGTACCAGGGCCGAAGATGGCGGCAGCGCCATTGGCCTTAAGGTACTCATAGTCCTGGGCGGGAATCACGCCGCCCGCCACGACCATGATATCCTCGCGGCCCAGTTTCTTGAGTTCCGCGATCAGTTGCGGCAACAAGGTTTTGTGCCCCGCCGCCAGCGAACTCATGCCAATCACATGTACATCGTTCTCCACCGCCTGCCGGGCGACCTCTTCCGGGGTCTGGAACAGCGCGCCAA
>JAGRHK010000212.1 GCA_020444985.1 Candidatus Competibacteraceae bacterium | reverse complement strand
ACCATCCATACCGGGCATCATGATATCGAGCAGGATCAAGTCGGGTGGAGAATTCTGCACGGTATCCAACGCAGAAGGTCCATCCATGGCCACCGAAATATCTTCGGTGATATCCGCTAGCGCTTCCACCAGGATATCCAGGTTGGTTTCAGTATCGTCAACAATGAGAAGAGTACATTCGGATAGGTCGTGCATAGCTCTTTCTAACCGTGGTCCGGGTTCTCCAACGATAAGAGATTGCGCTGCAAGGATTCGAGTACGTTCAAGGATTCAGCGAACCGATATTTGCGCGCCAGAATGGATAATTGTTTGACTTCTGCTTCAAGATGCGCTGGCCAGGAGAGCGACTCAATGCCTTGGAGCGCCTCAACGCAATATTTAGGTTTACGCGCTCTCAAATGCGGAGCTATCCGGTCCAGAGCAGCGCACAGTTCGTCAGGCGCAGTCCACGCTTCGGGCGCTCCAGCCGTGTGGGATGAGTCGCCGTGCTGCGCTCTTCGAGCAGGCAAGCTTTGCAGGTGATGAATTAACTGCGTCAGCGACTGCTCGAAATTGGCCAGGAACTCCTCGATTTGCAGAGAGTGATTCTCGGCAAGAACCTGTTCCATCCGGCGGGCCGTTGCCTCCAGTTCGTTAGCTCCCAGATTACCCGCAACACCTTTAATGTTGTGAGCCAAGCGTCTGGCTTGATCCAGATCGCCGTCATTGACTGCTTGCCGCATGACGGTCGCAGCTCCCGAGTGCATGTCCACAAATCGGTCAAGCAACCGTCGATACAAGTCGTGATCTCCCCCAATCCGCATCAATCCCAGACGAGTATCCACCCCCGGTATCTCCAGGCATTGATCATCGGCATTCGCTATCATTCGCGCATCAGTCCGGGACACCGATCTGGAGTTTCCCAAACGCGCTGGATACCATCGCTCCAGGACTTGTGAAAGCATCTTTTGATTGATAGGTTTACCAATATGGTCGTTCATCCCCGCTTTCAGGCAGCGTTCCCGTTCTTCGTGGGCCGTATGCGCGGTCATGGCGATAATCGGAATTTGAGGGTCGGCAACATGGGCGTGACCGGAACGAATCAATCGGGTTGCCTCCAGGCCATCCATGACCGGCATTTCAATATCCATCAGCACCAGATCGTAAGGGCGCGTTTTCAACGCTTCAAGCGCTTCCTGACCATTCGCTACCGCATCCGTGCGATGGCCGATTTTTTTCAATAATTTTAATACAATCATCTGATTAATATCGTTATCTTCAGCAACCAGGATGCGCAGGGACAAACAGCGCGCTTCGCGAAGTGAATGGCGAGTCACCAGTGGCGCTGGAATTTGGCGGGTAACGCAGGCGTGGTCAATCACGGTGGTCAGGCAATCATAAAGCTGGTCCGGTTGCGTGGGCTTGGTCAGATACGCGGCAAAACCGATATTCTCAAGCTTTTTAGCGTCGCCACGCTGACCCACCGACGTCAACATAATCAGAACCGTGTTGCATAGATCAGGATCGGCTTTAATCGCTGCCCCCAGGGTCATCCCATCCATGTCCGGTATCTGCATATCCGTGATCAACACGTGGAAAGCATCTTGCGCCGCATGCGCTTCACGCAACAGGAAAAGCGCCTGCTGGGCGCTGCCCGTCCCCTCGTATCGGAGACGCCAGCGTGTGAGTGGCTCAGTCACAATCAGCCGATTACTCAGTTTATCGTCGACGATTAACACCCGAAGGCCCTGTAAATCGACTGACGGCGTTTCTTGATGATGCATTGGATGAGACGGCTTGTCGAAGACTGCGGTAAACCAGAAGCACGAACCTTGACCTTCACCGCTGGTCACATGGATTTCTCCGCGCATTTTCTCAACCAGCCGCTTGGCGAGCGCCAATCCCAGGCCAATGCCGCCAAACCGGCGAGTCGTTGATGCATCCAGTGGTTGGAAGGAATTGAACAGCAATTTGATCTTATCGGGTGGAATGCCAATGCCCGTATCATGCACTGCAAATCGCACTGTGATCTGGCGTTCTGTTTCGGACGCCACGCTGACCGCGAGGGTGACTTTGCCTTGCACAGTAAATTTGATTGCGTTACTGCCCAGGATCATCAAAGCCTGGCGCAATCGCCCTGGATCGCCCCGAAGAAGAAAATTGGGAATGCCGTGAGCGATTTGGCAAGTTAATTTGAGATCCTTCTCGTGGGCCTGCGGCGTCAGTGCATCGACGATGTCCTCCAGAGTGACCCGCAAATTGAAATTCAGCGTCTCCAATTCCAGTTGATCGGTCTCAATTCTTGAGAAGTCCAGGAGGTTATTGAGCAGGCTCAATAGGATGCCGCCATTAGCATGGGCAACTTCAGCGTAGTGGCGTTGCGTCGCGGATAACTCGGAATCCAGCAACAAGCCAACCGTACCAATGACCCCGTTTAGGGGAGTGCGGACTTCATGGCTGATGTTAGCGAGAAACTGGCTCTTTGCCCGGCTAGCCACTTGGGCCTCTTCAGTGCGTTGCTGCAATTGCTCCTGCATGTGCTTGCGGTCGGTAATATCTTCCTTGATCGCCAAATAGTGAATAATTTGCCCATGATGATTACGAATCGGCGAAATGAATGCGCTTTCCCAGTAGATTTCCCCATTTTTCCGTCGATTACATAGCTCACCATGCCATTCATGGCCCGATGAAATGGTTTCCCACAATTCTTTGTAAAATTCATTCAGCTGATAACCTGATTTGAGTATTCGGGGATTCTGCCCCAAAGCCTCGGCATGTGTATAACCGCTCGCCTCTTCAAATTTACGGTTGACGTATTCAATCGTGCCGAATGGATCAGTAATGGCAACCGATACGGGACTTTGCTCGACCGCTTGCGAGAGCGTCAAAATGCGCTGTTCCGCCTGCTTGCGATCCGTGATGTCGTACAGCATACCAATGACTTTAAAGGATTTTTCGATACTATCAGCCTCAATAGCGGCTGAAACCGCACAGGCAGTCAGTGAGCCGTCGCGGTTTTTATAACGAACCTCCCAGTCGTGAATACGGCCGTGCTCCTTGAGAGCGCGCCATATGGATGCACTGGTTTCCTCAGGATCGCTTACAAACTCCATGAATTTTCTGCTTAGCAAATCTTCCCTTTTATATTGCCCCTTACTCAGTTCCTGAATCCGGTGGCCAATTTCTATAATGGCGCCATCGGGAGCGACTTCGAAATAAACATCCTGGATGTTTTCATAGATCTTGCGATATTTCTCCCGGCTTTCTTGCAAAGCCGCTGTCTGTTCCTGAACCAGTTGCTCAAGCATGGCCTGTTGCTTATACGGCTGACGGATCACGATCAATAGAGCCACAATGAACAATAATCCGGTTAACCCGGTCAATCCCAGAGTCCCGGTGTACTGCCACTCATAAATAAGGGCTAAGCCAATGCTTAACATGGCAATCCATGCTAAAATCGTATGTCTTTGATTACTCCAACGCATCACAGGTTTCCAAATCATTAGGGATGGCTCCCGGAAGCCGGATCAGGAGGGGCAGGGTATTTAATCCAACTGCGCCTGCAGCAGGGTCATGGTTTGTTTGGCAACAGCTTGAGTTTCCTCCAGCATTTCTGTAACACTACTCAGCACGTTTTGGCGGCCCGCTTGCTCCAGTTGTCGCACCCATTCCCCTAAACGTATCGCTCCCAAGTTGCCACAACTGGCTTTAAGCTTATGAGCAGTGAGAAAAATATCCTTGGCGGCGTTCTCTTGAGCCGCGCGGCGTAGCTGTTCAAGTTGCACCGGCAGATCGTCGAGAAAATGGTTAACCAAGTCAGCAAAGCCGTCTTCCATAATGTCCTGTAACTCAGCAAGGACTTCATGGTCAATTAATGGTAGTTGCTTAAAATCATCATTAGTCATAAAAGTAATACTCCCGAAGCAAATAGTGAACCGTATAGTACTTCATGTCGTATTTAAGGCCTGGAATCTAACCAAAGGATAAGGCATGAAAGCAAGTATGGTAGACTTCAGCAAGTTCGTATTCCTCCACCCGCGAGAGTAGTCCCCAATGGATTTCAAGACGACCGACTTATGCGATGATTTTTCCGACCGCCTGCAAGTTGCCGAACCAATTTTTGGCGATTACGGTGGCGAGATCATGTTTTCCGGCCCGATCGTGACCCTCAAAGTGTTCGAAGATAATTCCCTGGTTCGTTCCGCCCTTGAAGAACCTGGCGATGGTCGGGTGTTGGTGGTGGACGGCGGCGCTTCGATGCGTTGCGCGCTGTTAGGCGATCAGCTGGCCGAGCTAGCGGAAGAGAATGGCTGGGCCGGCGTCGTCATCAATGGC
>JAGRHK010000211.1 GCA_020444985.1 Candidatus Competibacteraceae bacterium | reverse complement strand
TCAGGGCCGTGTCCCCAGTGGCGCTGACTTGGTGTGTTACTGGTTTGAAAAGGCGCGAGCGCAGATTGAAGCGGGACAAACACAACGAGCGGGACTGGTCGCGACGAACTCGATTCGCGGGGGTTCTAATCGCAAGGTGCTGGAGCGGATTCGAGAAACGGGGACGATCTTCCATGCCTGGTCAGACGAACCGTGGATTAATGAAGGCGCGGCGGTCAGAGTGTCGCTGATAGGGTTTGGAGGTGGCAAAGCCGGAGGGGTTCTGGACGGACACCCCGTTGCAGAGATTTATGCAGATTTGACGGGAACTAATGGAGACATGCCGGTTGGAACAGATTTGACGCAAGCTAGATCACTTCGGGAAAACATGGGAGTTTGCTGCTATGGATCACAACAGAAGGGGAAATTTGAAATCCTAGCCAGCGATGCCCGGAAATTTTTGGTTTATCCCAATGCGCATGGCAAACCCAATACTGATGTCGTTAAACGCGCTATCAATGCGAAACAGATTATGGGCCGTCCATACGATGACTGGGTCATCGATTTTGGTCTTTCCATACCTGAAAGTGAGGCGATGCTTTACGAAAGCCCCTATGAATTCGTAGCCAAGCAGGTCAAGCCAGCGCGTCTGGCTGGAAGAGATAAAGGCCAAAAACGCCGCTGGTGGCTACACGCCCGTCCATCTCCTATTTACCGGCGAGCGCAGCAGGAATTACCTCGTTGTCTCGCTACCTCTGCTGTTGCCAAATATCGAGTGTTTGTCTGGCTAAGCCCGAATATCTTGGCTGATCATGCATTAATCATTGTTACCCGCTCCAACGACACCACCTTCGGCATCCTGCATTCCCGCTTTCATGAGTTGTGGGCTTTACGTACTTGCACTTGGCTTGGTAAAGGCAACGATCCTCGCTACACGCCAACCACCTGCTTCGACACCTTCCCCTTCCCGGCGGGCCTGACCCCGAACATTCCCGCAACAAACTATACCGATGATCCTCGCGCCCAAGCCATTGCGGACGCAGCACGCAAGCTGAACGAACTGCGCGAAAACTGGCTGAATCCCCCAGAATGGGTGGAGCGGGTTCCCGAAGTCGTACCGGGCTATCCCGACCGCATCCTTCCCAAGTCTGAACACGCCGCCGAACTCAAAAAACGCACCTTGACCAACCTCTATAATCAGCGCCCGGCCTGGTTGGATCACGCGCACCGGGTTCTCGATGAAGCGGTCGCCGCAGCCTACGGCTGGCCGGCGGACTTGTCTGATGAAGAAGTATTGCGCCGGCTGCTGGCGCTGAATTTGGAGCGATCAGCCTCAACTCCATAACGCCCGTACGCCGAAATAGGCGATGTCCTTGAAGCGGCGAATCGTCCCTTTAAGCAGCGAAGCCTGCGGTCGCGTGCAAAACGTCATGCTGAGAATCACCCGCAACTCGTTCTCCTCCAGCCGGGTCACCTTATGAAACACGCGCGCCCCTTCAAACAAAATCAGGGTATTGGGCGGAGTAGGAATCATGATGTCCTGATCATCCTGTCGAATGACCAATTGCGCTGAAGAGAGCCGCTCTTCCTGAAGATGACGGTTCACCAGCGGCAGCAGTACCGTGAAATGTCGGCCATTGTAGAAATTGTAATCGTAATGCCAGCCGATATGATCACGGGGCCGGTCGTAGAACAGCAGCGAGCAAGAACTTTGATCGTTGATTGGCGTAGGCAACACCGATACGCCCATCACGGCTGAACACAGTCGGCGCAGGTAATCCGACTGGTAAAAAGCGACAATCTCTGGCGCTATCGAGTGCAAGTCTTCGTAAGCGACCGTACCGCCTTTTTTATGCACCGGGAAATAGCTGCGTTCGGTATTGGTATAACGTATTGCAGCTTCATGCAATTTCTCGAAAGCTTCAACCGGCAATGGTTCGGGGACGACAGCGATGCGTTGCTGAAAATCAGGCAATTGCTCGGGGAGTTGTTCAGGCAGCCTGAGAATCGCGCCATACTGGGCGGCCAATGCGTCCTGGCGCGTTTGCAATTGGCGATACTGGCGTTGCTTGCGCAGTTTGAGTCCGGTAAAAGCGAGTGCGCCAGCCGCAGGAATCAGTAAAATTTCCTGGAACATACAGCAGTCCGGTTAAGAAAATTTGGGAAAAAGGGGCGCTCTAGTCGTCAGGGTGAGTGAAGCGCGTCCATTAGCCTAATCCGATGCTGTGAAATCCTGATGACGATCCCGATCCCGGCCAACAGCAGTTCCCGAATCCCAGTCTGATCTACAATGACACAGGTCTCTCTTCGGAAATGCAACGTTGCAACCCATGCTCAGCACACTGCTCAAGCGCCTTGTCTGGCTCAGTATTCTGTTTTACCCCAGCGCATCCGTCCTTGCCGCTGCGCCACTGGTTCTGCATGACTTTGAACGTCTGACCAGTCCCACGCCCGGCGTCGCCATGCGCGTCTGGACAACCGATCCCGACCGGCCTTCTGGGCGAATTAGCTATCGGCTCGAAGCGGTGCAACGCGCAGAGAGCCGCCACGCGCTCTATCTCCAGTACCATTTCGACCCCAGCGCAACCGAAGCCATGGGTTGGCAACTCAGTCTGCCCAATCTCGACGCCTCGGCTTACGATCACCTGGAATTCTGGATTCGCGGCGATGCGCGGGTCGGCTTTGCCAAGGCGCTGAAACTGCAATTCAAGCAACCTCTGGCCGGCGGTCCACTCAGCTTGTTGCGCCAGGGCAGCACCGTGGTCGATGGCATCACCCGTGACTGGCAGCATTTCGAGATACCACTGCGCTGGATGAATGGCATTCAAAACTGGACACACTTGCGCCAGTTCGCTCTGGTGCTACAGCCACGCCGGTCGCCCGTAACCCAGGGCGCGTACTGGCTGGATGATCTGGCGCTGGTCAAAACGGCTCAGTCCGGCCCCAGCATTCATGACCGGGTGATTCCACCGAACAAAACCGCCTGGGAAGCCAAGCTCGGCGGCAAGGAGGCCGCGCAGCCGCATATTCGCGCGCGACTGGCCGGTTGGCCAAAGCGACTGCTCGTTCCCTCAATGGAATTACCCAAGGACGATCAGGCGTTTCTTGAGCGCCTGGCGCGCGATACCTGGCGAGGATTGGCCGCGTTCAGCGACCGTGCGCATAGCCTGCCGCTGGATACAGTGCGTTTCAATGACTCGGTTGCGCCCGAACGCACCTGGATCGGCGATTACACCAATGTGACCAATATCGGCCTGTACCTCATCAATATTATCGCGGCGCGGGAACTGGGGTTGATTGATCCGCATGAAGCGCAGGAGCGCCTCAGTCGGACTCTGGACAGTCTGGAGCGGCTGGAAACCTGGCAGGGGTTTTTCTTCAATTACTACGACACGACCACCCTGGAGCGCACCAGTCACTTCGTGTCATTCGTTGACTCGGCCTGGTTGAGCGCCGGGTTAATCATCGCGCGCAACGCCACTCCCGCGCTCGCCGAACGCTGTACCCGACTCATCGACCGGGAGGACTATGGGGTGTTTTATGACCCGGTCGAGCAATTGATGATGCACGGCTACTATGTCCATCTGCCGCGCCGGTCTGAATTTAATTACGGCCTGTTATACAGCGAAGCGCGGTTGGGTAGCTTGATCGCCATCGGCAAAGGCCAGGTTCCGGAAGAACACTGGTATCGCATGGCGCGCACCTTCCCGCGCTATTTCGACTGGCCATCGCAATCTCCCAAACACCGGGTTAAGCAAACGGTTAATGGCTACACATTTTTCGGTGGTTATTACGCCTGGAAAAAACTGAAATTCGTGCCTTCCTGGGGCGGCAGTTTGTTCGAGGCGCTCATGCCGATGCTGGTGCTGGATGAACAGCAGTACGCCCCGGCCAGTCTGGGTCGGAATGCAACGGTGCATACCGCTATTCATCGCCGTTATGCCCTGGAGCATCTGGGCTATCCGGTCTGGGGTTTGTCGCCGAGTTCGAAACCCGGTGGCGGTTATCGCGAATTTGGCGCGCGCATCCTTGGCGTGCGCGGCTACCGGGCGGGCGTGGTGACGCCCCATGCCGCAGCGTTGGCGCTGATGGTTGATCCGAAAGCCGCGACGGCGAATCTCCGGCAATTGGCGGAGCGCTATCCGATCTTTGGCGATTTTGGATTTTACGATGCGGTCGATCCGCAAACAGGCCAGGTAGCGTACAATTACCTCGCTCTGGATCAAAGCATGATTCTAATTGCGTTGGCCAATTATCTAAGAAGCGGCGTGATTCAACGCTACTTCGCTGCGGATCCGGTGATCCAGCACGTGTTGCCGTTGCTCGGTGCGGAACGGTTC
>JAGRHK010000210.1 GCA_020444985.1 Candidatus Competibacteraceae bacterium | reverse complement strand
GATTCCACCGATTGGCCCGATGATCCCGGCGATATTGCCGGTGACCGCGAATTCGCTGAGGAACCCTCCGCGAAAGAGGGCGATGAGACGGCTGAGGAACAACGTCGGCGCAAGAGCCGGCGTCTGGACCGGCTGGAAGCCCATTACCGTTCCCAATTCATTGTTTTGAGCGGTTTGCTTGATCGTCTGGCGACCATCCAGGTTCTCTTGGCATGTCAGATGGATCACAACGGATGAATCCTAACGGATGAATCCCGAATTCATCGATTTAATTTCTGCCCAGTGAGCACGATCATGTCCAACATTCCCAAAGCACTACAGCAATACCATCAAGTTGATACGCACAGTGGCGTTGCTTACGCCAGCCCCCATCGTTTGATCCAAATGCTGATGGATGGCGCGCTGGAACGGATTGCCGTCGCCAAGGGTTGTATTCAGCGACAAGATATTGTCGCCAAGGGTCAACAAATCGGTGATGCGGTCGATATTATTGGTGGATTGCGTGAAGGATTGAATGGGGAAACAGGCAGTGAAATCGTCGTTAACCTGGATGCGTTGTACGATTACATGCAACGGCGATTGTTGGAAGCAAATTTGCATGGCGATATTGTGATCCTGGACGAAGTGGCCGACCTGTTGCGCTCGATCAAGGAGGCTTGGGACGCTATCGGCGAAACTTCCGAAACGGACGCTTCCCCCGCATCCACGGTGGACCGACCTGCATGAAGGCAATGACCGACTGGGAAACGGCGATTTGGCAATTGCATTCATTGAGCATGGAGATGCTCAGTCTGGCGCAATCCAGCGAATGGCAAATTGTGACCGAGCGGGAAGAACAACGCCGTATTTTAATGGATCAGTTGTTTGCTAATCCGCCGCCGGCCGAGTGGGTTTCATTATTCCAGGACACCATCCAGACGGTATTGGCCAGCGATGCTCAGGTGCAAGTATTGGCGCATGCTGAAATGGACCAACTCAGCGACGATATTCGTATGCTGAAACAGCGCCGCCGCGCCGTGCAGGCCTATGAAGACTTGTAGGGGAGCGTGCAACAAGCATTAATGTCGCCCGCTTTATTTTAAGGAGAGATTGTGATGCTCACTATTAACCATAATGAATCGGCTTTAAAAGCGCGGCGACGGCTTAACCAAAGCGGCGGGACACTGAGGACCAGCATGGAACGGCTGTCATCGGGGCTGCGCATCAACTCCGCCAAGGACGATGTAGCGGGCGTGGCCATCGCTGACCGGATGACGGCGCAAATTCGCGGCCTCAATCAGGCGGCGCGCAACGCCAATGACGGCATCTCCCTGGCGCAAACCGCCGATGGCGCTTTGCAGGAAGCTTCCGCGATTTTACAGCGGATCCGTGAACTGGCGATTCAATCGGCCAACGATACCAATGTCGGCACCGACCGCGCCTCATTGCAAAAAGAGGTTGGCCAGTTGCAGCAAGAGCTGAACCGCATTGCGAACACCACGGCCTTCAATAATAGAAATCTGCTGGACGGCACATTTGAGCTGCAAAAATTCCATGTCGGCGCCAACGCCAACGAAGCGATTGGCATTACGGCGGGCAATACCCAGGCCACGTCGATCGGCGCTCATCAGGTGCAAGGCGCTGTTACCGGAATGACCGCAACCGGCGGCGCCGTCAACGCGATCAGTTCGGGTACATTGAAGATCAATGGCGCGCTCGGTACTGCGGATGTCGCGGTCGAGACGGGCGATTCAGCCAGAGACATTGCCATTTCTGTCAATGACAGGACTGGTGAAACCGGCATTACCGCCCGGGCCGCCACCCAGCTCGAACTGAAAGTGACGACCAGCGGCGCGTTCAGTTTCAATCTCATCGGTCAAAATATGACGGAGCCCTTTACCATCGCGCAACCGGTCAAAATCAGCTACAACGTACAGGCTTCTTCGATCACGACCAGTGACGACAGCGCCTTGGCCGGTCTGACGGCGGCCATTAACAGCTATGCCGGCACAACCGGAGTGACCGCCAAGCTGAATCAGGATAAGACCGGCATTATTCTCGAACAGGCGAATGGCTATGATATTCAACTGACGGGCACGTCCGATTCGACGGCTACTATGTCCGTGCAGGGACTTCAATTCGACGCGACGAGCAGCGCAGCCATCGCAAACTCGGGTGGTTACATCGCTGCAGGTGCTGCAACGGGCCTGACTTCGGGCGCTACGGTCACGGTAGGCGGCCAGCTGACGTTTGAATCCGGCAAGATTTTCAGCATCGTAGCCAGCGGCGCCAATGCAGTGTCTAATGCCAGTGGCGCATCCAGACTAAATACCGTCGCCGATATCAATATCGCGAGCCAAGTTGGCGCTAACGATGCGATTAGCGTCGTCGACAATGCACTGGCTTTTGTCGATGACCTGCGGGCCACCTTCGGTGCGGTGCAAAATCGCCTGAGTTCGACAATTAACAACCTGCAAACCACTGCCGAGAATGTCAGCGATGCCCGATCGCGCATTCAGGATGCCGATTTCGCCAAGGAAACGGCCGACCTCAGCCGCGCCCAGATTTTACAACAGGCCGGTACCGCGATGCTGGCCCAAGCCAACCAGTCGCAACAAGTAGTCATGCAGTTGTTGCAACAATAAGCGATGGATGGATCGATCAGCAAGCTGTCAGGCCCACTTTCCTAACCGGCTTGACAGATATAACTTTTTTATATGGTGAATGGTCATTTAAAACATAAATATCTCTACATATCCGAGGCTTGTCCCGCCATGCCCATGATCTGCGAATCCACCCACTCCAATCTGGCGTTCACTGGCTGCCTGCCGCTGGCTTGGCGGGAACTGTCGACATTGCCGAAATCCGACGAATTTGAACATCAGGAAAAAATCAACCTGCACATTCTGCACATTCTATTCGCATTGGAGATCCACGCCGGTGATTATGGCGAAGATCCCTCCAACGCCGCTAGCGCTTCCGAACTCAAGCGTCTCGATTTCAAGGTCAGTCTGTTGCTGGAAATGATCGGCTATTTGTTCGCGGCCCAGCAGACCATTCCTCCAGAATGCCCGCTCACCCTGACTGCTAGCGAACTCCATTGGCGCGCCGGTGTCGCACCATCGGTAGATGTCCCGCTTCGGCTGGATCTCTATTGTAACCTTATCTATCCACGGCCCCTTGTTTTGTACGCGCATGTCAGCGAAATCCACCCAATCGACAACGATTATCGAATCAAAGCCACGCTCCAACAACTCGGCGAACCGTTACAGGAAGCGCTGGAACGTTATATTTTTCTCCAGCATCGTCGAACGATTGCGAATCAACGAGGCAACAGCCAGCGTTAAAAATTTGACGCTTCTCTCTTTACGACTAAACTGCCTTACAGTTATACAGTGAGATATGCTCACGTAGTTTCCGGGATTGGATTCATGAATCGACGCCAAAGGACTCGTGAGATTGATCGACCGACTCTGCCCTTGTCTCCAGCAGGAGAAACTTTAAAGCCATGAGTCATTCGGTCCGTCGGGTAATCGGAAGGGAAGTTGAGCGCCTCACAGGCGCGTGGGTTTTATCTCCTCCTGAGGACTTGTCCTAGCTGATGAAAACCGCATTGCTCATTATCGACGACGATTCTGCACGAGCGAAGGAGTTGGGTTTGTTGCTGCGCTTCCTGGAGGAAACCCAGGTGACTCAAACCGACTCGGAACATTGGCGGACCTATGCAGAACAGAGTCCTGATTTGCGTTGTGTATTCCTCGGTCGGTATGGAACTCAGGATACACCCGTTGAAGCGATTCACACGATTCACGCCATTGCTTCCCGAGCGGTCATGGTTTTAATCGAGGACGCGGATCAACCGCGCCATTTACCGCCTGCCCTGGAAACCGGTCGCATCATTCGCCTATTACACCCCTTCCATTATTCGCAACTCAGCCAAATTCTCGTCAAGCTGCAGCAACACTCCAGTCGCGACCATCGCAACACTCAGTCCCAGCGCAACGCCGAACTCTTCCGCAGCCTGATTGGCAATAGCCCGATGATCGCCCAGGTGCGCGAACTGATTCAGCGGGTTGCCCCTTCGGAATCCACTGTGATGATTCTCGGCGAATCCGGCACGGGCAAGGAAGTGATCGCGCGCAATATCCATTATTATTCCAACCGCAATCAGGGACCGTTCGTGCCGGTCAACTGCGGGGCTATTCCCGATAACTTGCTGGAGAGCGAACTGTTCGGTCATGAAAAAGGTGCGTTTACCGGCGCCATTTCCACCCGACACGGCCGTTTCGAACTGGCGCGGGGCGGCACCTTATTCCTGGACGAAATCGGTGATATGCCGCTGAACATGCAG
>JAGRHK010000020.1 GCA_020444985.1 Candidatus Competibacteraceae bacterium | reverse complement strand
TGCGCCGGTATCGATTGACCGGACCTCCACGACGCCGACCATACCGACCTTTACGACCTTTTGCCGGAAATTCAGTATACGGAAAACCCCTATAGGGACTTTCCGGGAAAAGGTCGTAAAGGTCGGTATGGTCGGAAACCGTCGACGTCAATGAGCGAGACAACACATTTTCTTCACAGGAACACGGTTGCGCATTTGCAAGGTTATTGCATAATAAAGGCGCAACAAGGGGATTGATATGACCATTGGGATTAATGAACCTGCTCTCTTCCTGGAGAACTTCGCTCGAGCAGGTAGCCACTTGCTTGAAGAGCTGCGCAGCATCGCTACTCAGCCTCATTTGAATAAATCGCTGAAACGATTTCCTATCCGGGAAGCCGCCAGCCATGCTGGGGTTCACGCCTCAATACATTCGGCGGCTTGAAACCGAAGGCAGCGCCCGCCGGCCTCCGTTTGGCATTCCTCCCAAGGATGAGCGCGGCCAACACTCTTACAATCTTGAGCGGATCAACGATTACCGCGATCGACTCGGTATCCGCCGTTTGCGCCCAGCAGGCAGTCGCGCCATTCGTTGCGCAGTCGCCTTTTTTAAGGGGGGTTCGGCCAAAACGACAACCGCAACGCATCTTGCCCATCGTTGTGCATTGGACGGCTTGCGCGTTCTCCTCATTGATTTGGATCCACAAGCGTCCTTGACCATGTTGCATGGCATCTTGCCGGATATTGATATCCAGCGTGAGGACACCTTGGCGGATGTCCTCGTCTATGATCCATCAGATATTCGCAGCGTAATCCGGGAAACTTATTTCCCAGGACTTTGGTTAATTCCGGCCAATCTTGGTTTACAGGATGCGGAAATTAGACTGCTTGACCATCGAGAGAATCAGGAAGAATTTCTTGATCTGCTGGCTTTTCAGCGACTGGATTACGGACTTTGCCAAGTGGAGGGCGATTTTTATGTCATCATCGTCGATTGTCCTCCCAATATGGGATCATTAACGCTGAACGCCGTCGCGGCGGCCAACGCCATGCTGCTGCCGATCCCTCCACGAGCTGTTGATTTTGGTTCCGCCGTGCTCTATGCTCAAACCATGAGCGCGTTAAAACGCGATCCACGTTTTTCGCGACCGCTGGATTTCTTTCGGGTATTGCTGACCCTGCATAGCGGGTCGGGCGAAGCCAAGAATACCGAAGCTGCTTTGCGTATGCTTTTAAAGGATTATGTGCTGGAACACGTCATGCCATTAAGCGTGGAAATCGAACGGTCCGCAGCAGATCTCAGTTCAGTTTACGAGATTCAGCAACCCAAGGGTTCTTATGAAGCCTATCAACGCGCTTTGAGCTATCTCAATGCGTTGAATGGCGAAGTCATTGATCTTTTTCGCCAGGTTTGGGAACAACAGACTGAAGAATTACCTGCGAAGGACGTTGGTTCCTCTGACGCTGCGGGTTCATCAGGTCGCTTATGAACGAGATCAAAGACCAACGTCGCCGCGATAATGCCGAGGCCGGCGCGGTGGGCCGGTTAGGGCGTAATCGACAATCCGCGATGGTCAAGGCGCTCCAGAACTTGGAACGCGCCGCCGATACCGATACAACCGTTTCATATGAAACGGTTGTCATGGATCCAGTAACGACCGATTCTCCTGAGCGCCCAACGCTCTATCCCACAAAAGGGCAACGTTTCGTTGATCCCGAAGTCTGCCGGCCTTGGCGTTGGGCCGACCGGCCTGACTCGGAAACGCCGCATTTGGATGAGTTGGCGCAGTCCCTGGAGCGGGATGGACAAGTTGCTCCCGCCATTGTGCGTCCGGTTCGAGATCCTGAACAACCGGTAATCCGTTATGAGATTATTGCTGGTTATGTGCGCTGGAAAGCCGCCTTGCAGGCACAGCGGCAGCTATTAGTGGATATCCGCCCGGACCTTAGTGATCGAGAGGCATTTTCGATCATGGTTGTTGAGAACGATTTGCGGCGCGGCCTTTCCGATTACACCCGAGCGAAACGGTATCAGCGCGTCCTGGACGAGAACTTGTTTGCCTCCAAGGGTGAATTGGCTGAGGCAATGGGTTTGAGTTATGCGCAACTCTCCAAATATCTAGGGTTTGCCAAATTGCCCGCCGAGGTGGTGATGGCTTGCCAGGACATCACTGCTCTTCCTCTGACGACCGGTTATCTGCTGGCCAATCTGTGTGCAAAGGGTTTTCAGGATCAAGCGATGCAGTTGTTACCCCGAATTGAATCGGGCGAAATTGCCGGACGACAACTGGAGGAACTGGCGGTTGATCCCCGTCAGTTAGAGCGATGGTTGCCCCGTCCAATGGCCAGTGGAGCGAATGAGACTCCGCCAAGAGGTAAATTGGAACCTCGCAATTTCGTTTCATCGTCGGGCAGGCCACTGTTCAAGGTCAATATTTCTCAACGGCAGGCATCGATATCGTTTGCAGGACCTTCTCGATGGTTGCTGGAAAATGAGGAATTTCTCGAACGTTTACGGGCAATGATCGAGGCAGAGTCTCCTCAAGATGACTGAGGGCATTTTCCGTACGGAAAATGGAGGCCTTGGCGACTGAGGGCATTTTCCGTGCGGAAAATGAAGAGTGTTGGTTGGCATCCCCTTGTTTGCCTTGGGCGAGCGCCCGAACTATCGCAAAACTCTCCAGTACATGAACCACATCGATCCCTTGCTGGGGCGCTGTTTCGAGCATTGGCTGGATTGGCCCAGCGTCGTGCGCCAGCGGGCGGTGGTGTACTGCGGCTTCAATGCGCTGGCGGACGCGGAAGTGGCGGCGGCTGTCAGCCAAGGATTGTTGGCCGATCTCGTCGCTTATGCGGGAGAAATCTATAAACACGGTCTCTCGGTGCGCAACTAGCGGTACCAGAAGCGGTCCCCGAAACCTGCATCCACATGGACGAATTCGCGGAAGCCACACGCTGCCCGGAAATCATCAAGGCGCTCAACAAAGGCTGAGGCGCGGGTCTGCGCTTTTCCCTCTATCCGTACATTACGCAACTGGTCAGAGCGCGCCTGGTGGTCGTGATCCTGACCTTTCCCGCCTATCTGGCCATCGCGCTGATGGCGGTGGTCGATGGACTGGTCTGTCGTGATCTGCGCCGTTTCGGCGGCGGCCTGGAATCGGGATTTTTATACCATCACCTCAAAACGATGATCCGCCCCATGATCGCGATTCCCGTGTTCCTCTATCTCATTTCACCCTGGTCCGTGCATCCCACGGTCATCTTCATTCCCTTTGTGCTGGGCTTTGGCTACTTCATCCAGCGCACCCTCTCAAAGTTCAAGAAATACCTGTAAACCTGAAGGACGACCCCATGAGCACGCCCAATCGCGCCAATCCCCTGCCCCCCTTCCTGGCCTAGATGGGGGAACCAACTTGAGTCCTTCTTTATTTTTCGTGGGCAGGACAGACCAACGCCGATTTTTTTCTGTTGGATGGGGAACCAACTTGAGTCCGTAGTTTGCACAGGCCGGACCCCCTGTCCTCGTTTTTTGGATAGGGGCGAGGAAACCTATTGATACACTTTTACTATGGCAGGGGTTTTTAGCAACGTCAAGTGTTGCTGTTATTGTTACGTACATACACAAATAAATGCATAAATACGTATTTATAGAACACCCTATTGACCGATATGCGCAGATACGTATAATTTTTCATCGGATGAACGTGCCTAAAATTTGGTCACAGATTCTCTCTCTTCCTATCGAGTTTCCTCGCTCTTTCTAATGTATAAATGCATAAATACGTATTGCAGTATTTACTGAGTTAAGGAGTAATTCATGCAAGTTTTGGTGGTGGCGAGTCAGAAAGGCGGCGTGGGTAAGACCACGATTGCGGGACACTTGGGCGTCATGGCCGAATCCTTGGATTGTGGTCCTGTCGCCTTGGTGGATACCGATCCACAGGCAAGCTTGGCCCAGTGGTGGAATCAGCGCCAAGTCGACACCCCATTGTTTGCGGCCCTGGATATTGCCCAGCTCCAAAGCCATATTAAAAAGCTGGCCAAGGCGGGCATCAAACTCACCATCATTGATACCCCGCCTGCGGTTACCGCCACCATCCGTACCGTCATCGGTGTTGCCGATCTGGTGTTAATTCCGACCAGACCCAGCCCACATGATCTTCGGGCCGTGGGTTCCACGATCGATCTGGCCGAAGAGGCCGGAAAGCGCTTGGTCTTTGTGATCAATGGGGCGGCGCAACGCGCACGGATTACGGGTGAGGTGGCGATTGCGTTATCGCAGCATGGGACGGTTGCCCCGGTGACGCTGTATCAACGGACCGACTTCGCAGCGTCCATGACGGATGGTCGAACCGTGCAGGAGCTGGACCCGAAGAGCCGATCTGCGACGGAAGTTGCGGAGTTATGGAAATACGTTAATACGCAGTTAGGCAAAGTCGCTAAAAATTCGCGATAATTACGTATTCATCTATTTGTATATCTACGTATTTACGTATTAATGGAGTCACGTAAATGGCTAAAGCCGCATCGATAACTCATGGGTTAGTCACAAAAAAAGGCGAAGCAGCCCCCTCACTCGGTGCCCACGACTCCGCCGTCGCATCACCCAAGCACGCCACGGAGAAGGCGGCGGATTACTACAAGGCGCTCACCGTCAAGCTGGATCGGCAACGGTATATTGCTTTGAAAAATGCCGGAGTTCGGGACGATAAAAAGAGCCAGGAAATCTTTGTGGAAGCCCTCGATCTTTGGCTGAAGCAAAATAGTCAGTAGGTGGCGCGCATGCTCAACGCACTGACCGCTTGGCTGCAACGGCGTCGCCCTTCGGAAGGCGTAGAGGAAAGGGAAGCGGAAGCGCAAGCGCCTTCGCCCAAAGATACGCCCGAGACGATAGAGCGGCGCGTGGGGCGCTGGTTTGCCGACGAATCGCCCGCACAGGTGGCGCTGGCCCGCGCCACGGTGCCGGTTTTGGTTGCGGCATCCCCGCGTTTTCTTGACCCGGCGATCCCCAATCCAACGCCCCTGGCCTGGCTCGCGGCGGCACTCGCTGTCCTGGAAGCCTGGCCCGAACCCTTGCCAACACCGCGTCGCGCCGCGACACTGGCCTGGCGGTATCTGCTGTTCTTGCGGGTGAGCTGCGAGGCGCTGGAGGCCGCTTACGATCACGTCTGGCGGCAGGGATTGGCGACGCATTGTCCGTTGACGACCACCCTTGATTCCCAGGCCGCTGCCCCGCGTCCGCTCCGACCGCTCCGCGAACGGATTTCCCCGACCAGCGCAGGTCTGGGCGCGCTGTTGATGGGGTTGCGTCTGCCCGAGGCGGGACAACGTGCCATCTACGAGGCCATGGCCGTGGGCGTGGATTGGGTCCATCCCATCGCCTTTTGGGCCGAACTCGGCATCGGGCCGGCTTTGCCGCCCCGCACCGATCCAGTGTTGGAACCCGCACCGGATCCAAAACCAGAACCCGTACCCGTTCCTCCACCTCTACCGGAACAGGGCGCAGAGCCAGCACCATCGCGTGGTTTTGGCGGATGGCGGTCGTGGCCTTGTGCAGGTAGTCGCGGCGGGCATTACCGATGCGCGAATGGATACGCTGGACGCGGGCTTTCGCCTTCTTCCAGTTGTTGCTGAATTTCTGCTTGCGACCCATCGCCTGCTGCGCCTTGCGCAAGGCCGTTTCATGCCGCTTGAAGCTGCCCAGCGGCGCGTAGAACGTGCCATCCGAGAGCGTGGCGAACCGGGCAATCCCCAGGTCGATCCCGACTGCACCGCCCTGTGGGATAGGCGGCTCAATCGCGCGTTCGGTCTGGATGCTCACAAACCACTTGCCGCCTGACTGGCTGACGGTGGCGTTACAAACCCTGCCCAGCACGTCGCGGCTTTGCCGAAAGCGCAGCCAGCCCAGCTTGGGCAGGAAGATTCGGCCATTGGCTGCATCCAGCTTGATTTGCTTGGCATCCGGGTAGCGAAAGCGGTCCCGCTGGCCTTTCTTCTTGAAACGGGGGAAGGCGGCACGCTTGGCAAAGAAGTTCTTATAGGCCCGCTCCAAATCCTTAAGTGCGTGCTGTAGCGGATGCACGGGCGCATCCTTGAGCCACGGTGTTTGCGTTCCATTACGCCAGGCGGTCAGTTCTTTGGCCATTGCTGCATAGCCGATGAACTTTCCGCCAGCTTCAAAGTTGGCCTTTTGCATCGCCAGTGCCTTGTTGAACACGAAGCGGCAGGAACCAGCGAAACGCGCCATCTGGCGTGCTTGCTGACCGTCTGGCCGCAGTTCGTATTTGAAGGCTTGGAGGCGTTGCATGCAGATAGTATAGTTTGGTCTATGAATAACGAAAACGATATTCGCCACGGCAGACATTGTGTTTTTATGATGCACGTTTATTTGGTCTTTGTGACCAAGTATCGGCGCAACGTCTTCACCAAAGAGATACTGGACGACTTGCGCGGCATCTTCGCCAGCATCTGCGCCGACTTTGAAGCGCAGCGATCGGAGTTCGATGGCGAGGATGACCATGTTCACCTGCTGGTGAACTACCCTCCCAAGGTTTCTGTTTCAACGCTGGTTAATAGCTTGAAAGGCGTATCGAGCCGGATGATCCGAAAGAAAAATTACCCCAGCTTCCGCAAGAAGCTGTGGGGTGGTGCGCTATGGTCACCGTCCTATTTTGCCGGTAGCTGTGGCGGTGCGCCCATCGAAGTCATCCGGCAATACATCGAACAGCAGCAGACGCCACATTAGCCCGTATAAGGACGCCTACAGCGTCCGCGCTATCCTTCCCCGCCCTGAAGGGCGAGGTTTGCCGCGCACCCGATCAACCTTGCCACGTTCTGAAACGCGTTTAGCGGAATTGAGTGCGCAGCGCGGAGGGGGGAATGACGTGCAGGCGGTTCCAGGCGCGGCGGAGTTGGCGGGGCGAGGCAAAGCCGGTGCGTTCGGCGATAGTCTCCATGTCCAGCCGTGACCCAGCCACCAGTTCCCGCGCCAGCGCGATCCGCATGCGGTTCACATAGTCGGTGACGCTCAGGCCGGTCTGCTGGTTGAACAGACGGGACAAGTTGCGGGGGCTGGTCGCTGCGACATCCGCAAGCTTGGCGACCGACCAATTCCGTGCCGGATCTGCCGTGATGGCATCCTGCGCGCGGTGGATGGCAGGATGGATGTGATTGCGCCCCTCCAACCAAGGGGATAATTGCGGATCCGCACCGCTGCGCCGAAGGTAGACTACCAGATAGCGCGCCACGGCGAGCGCCACCCCATGTCCGGCCTCACGCGCGACCAGAGCCAGCATCAGATCGATGCCGGTGGTGATGCCGGCGCTGCTCAGCCGGTCGCGATCCTCGATATAGAGCCGATTGTCGCAGACCCGCGCTTGCGGGGCGCAACGGCGAAGCTCCGCGATGGTCGCGTAATGCGTGGTGCAGTCATAACCATCCAGCAGTCCAGCCCGCGCCGCCAGAAGCGCTCCAGAGCAGATCGTCATAAGTCGGATGCCCGGTCGGATGGCGTGTCGCAACCAGGCGATAATCATGGCTGCACCTTCGGCATCTTCGGCAACGGCGCTGTCAGGCGTACCCGGCGCGTTCATTGTCTGATCGGTCGCGCCGGACACTACGACCAAGGCGTCATCGGGTAGGCGCGTCGGTAGCGGCTCGATCCCGGCGATAGCGAGTCCGACAGAACTGCGCACCGAGGTTGCAGCGCCGATATAGCGCACTTCGTAACGCAAGGTGTCCTGCTCCAGATTGGCCTTGCGCAGGACTTCCATCGGCCCGGCGATATCCAGCAGCAAGGCGCGCGGCGGCACGACCATGAAGACGGGGATAGCCCGTGGCCGCGCCCCGCCGGTCATGCCGTTACCTGGTCCGAGGTTGCGGCCAGCGCAGCCTCGACCGTGGCGATTTGCGCGAAGCGCCCCGCTAGCACCAGCTCCGTGCGCGCGCGGATCTCGCGGGCCGCCCATTCCCTGCCCGCCGCATCCGTCATCGGAAAGGTCAGAGTCGCCTCACCGACAAAATCCACCGCGTACCCCAGATCGGAGGCATGCCGCGTCGTGGTTTCGCAGCATTGCTCGGTGCGGATCCCGGAGATAATGATCCGGCGAATGCCGTTTGTCGTCAGCCAGACATCCAGCCCGCTGCCGATCAGTGCGCTATGCCGGTGTTTGTGGAAGACAGCGATAGGCTTCAAGCGCAGCGGCGCGAGCGTTTTCACCAAGCCGGACGCTTTTGAAAACGGACCAGTTTCTTCCACATGAAAGATCTGGACGACAGGCATGCCGATTGCCTCTGCCCCGTCGATCAGGGTCTGTTGGCGTTCGATATAGGCGGCGAGGTTTTCTTCGCGGAAATAGGGCCGATGGCGAAAGGATTCTTGCGCGTCGATGACAAGGAGAGCGGTGGATACGGACATGTTCATAACTCCGGTTTCTGTTCCTGAAACCATCTTAAGCGCAACTGCATAACGTGAAATACCTGAGCATGACCGATACAGGACAATTCACGCCATTCAATAGGGCGCCTCCTGAAAGCCCGTTGAACGGATTGAACTCCAACGTCCGTGCGAAATCCTCTCGCTCTTTATCCAAAGAGGGAATTCTCAACGCCTCCAGGGCCGCTTGCAGCGTTTGAAAAAACCGGCTTTTAGCAGGTGATTGCGGTATCCTTGGCGACACCCAGGTTCGAAGCCTGTCCGATAAAATCATGCGCCATCCGCACACTCCGACGCCGGCGGATCGGCGTTTAAATAATGGAGGTGGTCATGGCGGAATCCAGTACGCTGACCGGGACGATTCGCGACATCGTCCAACGCCACGGCGGCATGCCGACCCGGCTGCTGCAAATTCTGCGCGATATACAAGATCGTTCGACGTGGTTGTCGCCCGAAATTCTGGAGGGCGTTGCCGAGGAACTCGACATCTCGGCTGACAAGGTGCGCAGCGTCGCCGAATTCTATTCCTTCCTCTACACAGCCCCGCGTGGTCGCTACGATATTCTGTTCAGCGACAACATTACCGACCGGATGCTGGGCAATCGCGAACTGTTGCATTATTTGTGCGAGCGGTTGAAAGTCGGCGTTAATGAGACCCGGGCTGATGGCTTGGTCACGGTCGGCACAACGTCCTGCACGGGCATGTGCGATCAAGGGCCGGCAGCGCTGGTGAATGGGTATACGCTGACGCGCCTGGACAAGTCCCGCCTGGATCGCATTGCCAATCTGGTCGAAAGCCGCATCCCCCTGACGGAATGGCCGCGCGAGTTTTTCGAGGTGTACAGTAACATCCGCCGCGCTGACATTTTATTGGGCCGGCACTTCTCCGATGGTTCGGCCTTGCGGGCCGCACAAAAGCGGGGGTCGGACGCTATCATGGAGGAAATGGTCAAATCCGGTCTGCGCGGTCAGGGCGGCGCGGGTTTCGGTTCCGCGCATAAGTGGCTTTCCTGTCGCGATGCCCCCGGCGATGTCAAGTACGTCGTGTGTAACGCTGACGAGGGCGAGCCTGGCACCTTCAAGGATCGGGTGCTGATGCAGGACTTTGCCGATCTGGTGTTCGAGGGCATGACCTTATGTGGCCGGATCATTGGCGCTCGTCAGGGTTTTGTCTACCTGCGCGGCGAGTATCGCTATCTGTTGAATGCGCTCAAAGCCACTCTGCAACAGCGTCGCGAGGCAGGATTGCTGGGCGAGGCGATTCTCGGCGATCCGTCCTTCAATTTTGATATTGAAATTCATCTTGGCGCGGGCGCTTATGTTTGTGGCGAAGAGTCGGCGTTGATTGAGTCGCTGGAAGGCAAGCATGGGGTGCCGCGCATCCGTCCGCCCTTTCCAACAACGCATGGCTATTTGAACAAACCCACGGTCGTCAATAATGTCGAAACCTTTGCGACTGCCGCGAAAATTGCTGTAGAAGGCGGCGACTGGTTCGCCAGTCGCGGCACGGCGCATTCCAAGGGCACCAAGCTGCTCAGCGTCAGCGGTGACTGCGAGCGACCGGGCATTTACGAGTATCCCTTTGGCGTCAGCGTTGACCGGGTGCTGGAGGACTGTGGGGCGGATAACGCTCAGGGCATTCAAATGGCCGGTCCTGCAGGTCACACCATTTCCGCCAAACAGTTTAACCGGTTGATCTGTTTTGAAGATCTGGCAACGGGCGGGTCGTTCATGGTCTTTGACCAGAGCCGCGATATTCTCGACGGCATCCGCAATTTCGCCCATTTCTTCGTCCACGAAAGCTGTGGATTCTGCACGCCCTGCCGGGTGGGAACGTCGCTGATGCGCGATCTGGTCGATAAAGTCCATACCGGGCGCGGCACCTTGTACGATCTGGAAGAGATGCGCAAGCTGGGGCGGATCATGCAGGTCAGTTGTCATTGCGGGCTGGGCCAAACCGCGCCCAATCCCGTGCTGGACAGCCTCCAGGAATTTCCGGAAGCTTATGCACGGCGTTTGCGCTCCACGGCGTATGAACCGGCGTTCAATCTGAATCAGGCGTTGGAAGAAGCCCGCCAGTTGACCGGCCGGAATGATCCGGGCGCCTATCTGTATGAAGAAGACTTGATGGTGGGAGCAATGCCATGAGCGCGGAACACAGTTTCACCCTGGACGGACGGCAGATTCCCTTTCAGGAGGGGCAAACGGTCATGCAAGCGGCGCTGGAGGCGGGCGTCTATATTCCACACCTGTGTTTCAACCCGGAATTTGCCCCACATGGCAGTTGTCGCGTCTGTTTGATCAAAGTCAACAACCGCATGCAGGCGGCCTGCACCACGCCAGCGGCGGACGGGCAGGCTGTGCAGAGTGAAACCGAGGAAATTCGGGACATTCGGCGCGGTATCTTGCAAATGCTGTTTATCGAAGGCAATCATGTCTGTCCCGCCTGCGAGAAGAGCGGTGCGTGCCAATTACAAGCGGTCGCTTACTATGTCGGGATGCTGGCGCCCCACTTCAAGCACTTTTACCCGCGCCGCCCGGTGGACGCTTCGCATCCCGAGGCGGTGATCGACTTTAACCGCTGCATTCTTTGTGAACTCTGTGTCCGAGCCAGCCGGGATGTGGATGGCAAAAACATCTTCGCAGTGGCCGGGCGCGGTCTCCAGGCGCATCTGGTGGTGAATACGCCTTCCGAGCAATTGGGCGCAACGAATTTCAGCATTCACGACAAAGCCGCTCAAGTCTGTCCCACCGGCTCGATTCTGACCAAGCATCAGGGTTATAACATTCCGATTGGACAACGGCTCTATGATCGCAAGCCGATCAATGTCGTCGGCGATGTGGCGCAACTGTCGGAAAGTCTGGGGGGGCGCCGCCATGATTGAAGCCAAACTGAAAATCGCGACCTGTTCGCTGGCCGGATGTTTTGGTTGCCACATGTCGCTGCTGGATTTGGACGAACGGTTGTTTGATCTGACGGAGCGCGTGGAGCTGGATCGCAGCCCCCTGACGGATATTAAGGAACTGGGGGATTGCGACGTTGGATTGATTGAGGGTGGCGTCTGCAATGCGGAAAATGTGCATACTCTCATCGAGTTTCGTGCGCGCTGCAAGATTCTGGTGGCGATTGGCGCTTGTGCGCTGAACGGT
>JAGRHK010000209.1 GCA_020444985.1 Candidatus Competibacteraceae bacterium | reverse complement strand
CCAAAGGATAACGATAGGAGAAAGGCTGGGCCATTAATACCATCGCTTCGTAGCAAGCGGAGTCGCCGTGCGGGTGGTATTTGCCCAACACATCGCCGACCGTGCGGGCGGATTTTTTATGCTTGGCTGCCGCGCTTAAACCCAGCTCGGACATCGCGTAAACAATGCGCCGCTGCACCGGTTTCAAGCCATCGCCGATATGCGGCAGCGCCCGGTCGAGAATGACGTACATGGAATAATCCAGGTACGCTTTTTCAGTAAATATTTTAAGCGGCAAGCGCTCAGAGGCGTCAGCGGTAAACAGGGCAAGTTCAGTCATTATGAAGACGCAAAGTCTGGTTACAAGTCGGGGAACAGTTCTGCCAGATCAATCACGGCGTCTGGGCACAGTATCGGCGCAATCCTGCCGGTGCGCTGACTGCTATGTTGCTGATAGGCGCTATGACCGGGCTCGCGATAGACTTCCAGTTGCCGGTTTTGCAGATCCAGCAACCAGACTTCCGGAATGCCGTTTTTAGCGTAAAGCGGAACTTTAATATCGCGGTCATAGCGCAGGGTGCTGTCAGCAATTTCAATGATGAGCAAGACATCTTCGGCATGGGGAAGCGCGCCTCTGTAAGAATCGTTCCGCCAGTGCAATACGGCAATGTCAGGTTGAGGTTCTTCATGGCCGCCAAGCACGACTGGATTTTGTCCAGCCACGACGGCTTTGCCATATAAGCGGTAAGCGAGAAAATTCATTAAATAGTTATTGTGTCCGGCATGCTCGCTACCAATCGGCGCCATTTCAATAATCTCTCCATTGATGAGTTCTACTCGCGAATCTTCATTTAACAAGCCAACCTCGGCCATATGATGATATTCCGCCACGGTCCAGCGATGACGTCGTTGCAGGTTCCATGATTCGCGCTCTGCGGAAAGCGTTGCCATACCCTATGCTCCTATGCCATGAAAAATAGCAAGATATCCAGGCAACTGATCACGCGCTGCCCAACCAGGGGGTTGTTGATGATGAACAGATTAGCTCTGGCCCGACCAGGGATGATAATGAAAATACAGTAACAGCAAACCGCCAAATAGGATTCGATACCAGGCAAAGGGCGCGAAACTGTGCCGACCCACATACGCCAGCATGAAGCGCACCACAGCCAGTCCGCCCAGAAACGCCGCCACAAACCCGACTGCGAACATCGGTATGTCTGACGAAGTCAAATGGCCCCATTCCTTGAGAAGACTGTATAAGGTCGCCGCAATCATGGTGGGAATCGCTAGAAAGAAGGAAAATTCAGTGGCTGCGAACCGTGATAGTCCTCCCACCATGCCGCCCATGATCGTCGCGCCGGATCGTGAAACGCCAGGAAACAGCGCCAGGCTCTGCGCAATGCCCACCAGTAAGGCATCCTTCCAGCTCATGTCATCGACGACGTGCACACGACTGGTTTTCGCATAGCGTTCGACCAGCAGAATCGCAATGCCGCCGACAACCAGGGCGCCGGCAACCGTGACTGGATTAAAAAGATAGTGGGTAATGTACGGATGCAACAACAAACCGAGCGCTGCCGCCGGTATGAAGGCAATGAGCAGATTCAGGACCAATTGTTGAGCCTTGCGGTCCCGGTGCAGATTCAGGGCTACGTTGAATAACCGTTCCCGGTAAATCCAGACGACCGCCAGAATAGCGCCAAGCTGGATAAAGATTTCGAAAGTCTCAGCGCGCGGCCCGGTGAAGTTGAGGAAATCTCCTACAATAATTAAGTGACCTGTGCTGGAAATGGGCAGAAATTCCGAAGCGGCTTCCACCAAACCCAGAATCAGCGCTTTGAGAATTAATAGAATGTCCAAAATTACCCCTTGTAGACCTATGGTCGGAAAGAGCCGGTATTCTAGCAGTTCGCTACCGAGTCCACTATGTTGCTAAAAAACAGCTATGCACATGATTTTTATCATGTCTGCCATAGAATCTAACGGATTGATCCTGTATTTTTTGACAGGCCAGCAACCCGTTGGGAAGAATCGGCCATGAAATACAGGATTTTGTTTTTCATGATGACGATGGAATCGCTGATGCTGGACGGGATTGTTCACGCCCAGGAAGTTTACAAATGGACTGACGCCAGCGGTCGGGTGCATTACAGCCAGAAAAAGCCGGAGGGAGCGGACCGGGTGCAGACGCTCGACATTCCGCTGTCGCCGCCAGCGGATTCGTCCAGCGCCGATGTCGATGCCGAAGTTGCCCGCCTTAACGCCCTCTCCGAACAAATGACCCGCGAGCGTGAGGAGGCAGAAAGAATCCGTCAGGAACAAGCCATCCGCGATCTGGAGGAAAAAAATAAGGCGCTGGAGAATGTATTGCTGAAACAGCAACTTGATCAGCAACAACCGAATGATGATCGCGATCGCCCGGTTACCGCTTATCCGCCGGTTTATCCCGATTCCCTGCCTTATCCGTCTTCTTATCCGCTGGGTCCGCCTCATCACCGACCTTGTCAAGCGCCGGGCTGTCAGCAACCGAGACCGCCATCCAAACCAGCGCCTCCTTTGGCTAAACCCAATCCACCGTTCAAGCCACGACCGGCAGGTCTTGCGCCAACTACGCAGGGCGTGTTCCGGGGACGATAAGCAAAGGGCGCGATGATGCGGGTCTGAGCTAAAATCTTTTTGAAGAAGGAGCATCGCGTTGCGCGAAGCAGCGCGATAACGATGAGACCCTGTGGAGCAGTTAATCGTGGAAGAAACTTATGCCTTGGGATTTGATGTTTACGGCACACTGGTGGATCCGCTGGCGCTCGCCGAACCCCTGCGCGCCCTGGTTGGCGAGCAGGCCATGCAATTCGCCAGCGTCTGGCGAACCAAACAACTGGAATATTCGTTCCGGCGCGGCTTGATGCGCCGGTATGTCGATTTCGACGCCTGCACTCGCCAGGCGTTGCGCTATACCCAGCAGGCCTTGTGCTGCGAACTTCCCGAGTCCGATCAGGACCGCTTACTGGAAGTCTATCTTTATCTGCCCATGTTCCCGGAAGTCGCCGCCAGCTTGGTCACGCTTAGAGAGCAAGGATTACGCCTGGTCGCCTTTTCGAATGGCGTGGAGGCCAGCATCCGGGCGCTGCTCGCCAATTCCGGCGTATTGCCCTTGCTGGAGGATGTGGTAAGCGTGGACGATTTGCGCACCTTCAAACCCGATCCCGAAGTCTACGCTTATCTGGCGCGGCGGACTGGACGGGCGCCAAACGAAACCTGGCTGGTGTCCAGCAACGCCTGGGATGTCATCGGCGCAAAGGCCGCCGGGTTGCGCGCGGTCTGGGTCAAACGTCAGCCGGATATGATCTTCGATCCCTGGGAGGTCGAACCGGATATCGTCGTCAGAGGTCTGGATGAATTGCCAGCCCAGTTTGCCCGTCCGGTGGAATAAAGCGCCTTCAGGGCGTTGAAAAAAATTGACCCCTCTCTCACAAGGAGAGAGGGGGTCTTATACCGCTAGACAATAAACGGCACCAGGATCAGGGACACGATCGACAGGAGTTTAACCAGGATATTCATTGCTGGGCCGCTGGTGTCCTTGAAAGGATCGCCCACGGTATCGCCGATCACCGCTGCTGCATGCGCATCGCCGCCCTTGCGTTCGCCTTCCAGCTTGCCGGCCTCGATTGCCTTCTTGGCGTTATCCCAGGCGCCGCCGGCATTGGACATCAACAGCGCCATCGTCATACCGGTGAGCAATGCGCCCAGCAACATGCCCCCCAGCGCCACTGGGCCGAAGAAAAAGCCGACAATGACCGGTGAGAGGATCGCCAGCACCCCTGGCGGAATCATTTCCCGTAACGCGGCATCGGTCGAGATCGTCACGCAACGCGCCGTATCCGGCTTGGCGGTGCCTTGCAGCAAACCTGGGATTTCGCGGAACTGGCGACGAATCTCGGTCACCATCTCCATCGCCGCGCGCCCCACCGAACTCATGGTCATGGCCGCCGCCAGCAGGATCACCATGCCGCCCAACAGAACGCCAAGGATGACCTTGGGTTCCGTAATATCCATCGGCATCGGTTGCCCCAGTTTCAGTTCTACGGCCTGTTTGTAAGAAACAAACAGCGCGAGCGCCGTCAGCGCCGCTGAGCCAATCGCGAAACCTTTACCGGTAGCGGCGGTGGTGTTGCCAATCGCGTCCAACTCGTCAGTGATCGCGCGCACTTCCGGCGGTTGGTGCGACATTTCGGCGATGCCGCCCGCGTTATCGGAAATGGGACCCGAGGCGTCAATGGTCATGGTGACGCCGGCGGTCGCCAGCATCCCGACAGCGGCAATGGCAATACCGTACTGGCCTGCGGTCTCATG
>JAGRHK010000208.1 GCA_020444985.1 Candidatus Competibacteraceae bacterium | reverse complement strand
CTGCACCGAACCTGACGCCGCCAGGTTCTGAATCCAGTACATGCCATCCCGGAATAACAATTCCGCGTGGTGAGGCGTTACATCCGGCGCGTTGATGCGCAAGCCATCCTGTTGGGAACTGCCAATAGCCAGCCACTTGGGAACATAATAATGCGTGACTTGTTGGTGGGCGGCGTCATCACGCTCAAAACGGACGTAGAGCAATGCGCCGGGGTTGCCAACGCCGTTCAGTTCCGCGACCCGATCCTGCAAGCGCATCAAATGCAGATAGCGATTACGAAGATTCGTGCGTAATTCATTGTTCTCAGCCTGCTGATCGCGCTGACGCAACACTTCAACCAGTTCCAATAGGTACTGTCCGAAGCGATCGCGCGGCTCCTGGGGATCCCAATCCAGCATTTCGCGCTCCCCTTTGCGATCCCAGGCTACGGAAAGCCGCAAGTGATACAGATCGCAGACATCGATCACATCATCCCCTTCCAGCATTTCCCAGTGTCCACGCTCCAGTCGCTGGCCGTTGCGTCCCGTATAGGTAAGACCGTGATCGCTCGCCGCCATCAACGCCAGTTGATCACCCAGCGCACAAATTACACAGTGTAATCGGGAAATACGGCTGTATTTCGGCACGAAGCCCAGGGTGAAATCTCCGAATCCAGCGCCGGCAGCGGCGCTTTGCCGACCAAAAATCATCAAGGGCCGGGAAACCAGCTCGATGCGCGCTGGAGCTTGTGCTGGATCGGCAGCCAGCAGCAACGCCCGGGTTAACGGCGTGCCCCGATTTAGCGTTTGTTCGTTAGCCGAGCGCAGGTGGTTCGTGTGTTCGGGATTATCTTCCAGTTCGAGCAGGAGGGTGCAGGCCAGATTTACGCTCCCTGTCGCGCCTGAAAGCCATCCTCCGACATCCGGTCCGGTAACCGATAGATCCGGCCAGAACCGATCACAGGCGGGTTCAACGCCTGACCCGCTTTCCACCTTGGGAGATTCATGGCTCCCTGGGGAAAAGTCCAAGCGAATCTCCAGCCGGTTCGTGTAAGCCGACCATTCTCCACGATGATCACAGAGTTCGAGCTCCAGCCAGAGCGTCGTCCGGGCCGGCTCCGTGTGGAGCAGGCGGTAATCCAGGTAAACCGGGTGGGCGTCACGACCATCCAGCAACCGGACAGGCGACGCCTGCCCATCCTGGGCGAAGACCAGATCAGGACTGCGCACATGCAAGCGGATTTCCCGATACAACCACCAAGTGGGATTGATCAGCAAAGCACAGAGCACCCCATTTCGTCCGGGCAAGGTCGGAGCGGCGGTTGCCAACCCCACCAACACCGGTTGTCGGGTCTCTTGCAATCGTGAGAACCTTTGTTCGCACGCATCGCGTTGCGCTGAGTCATTGCCATGCAGCCAATGCAGGTAATGGTTCCGAAAATACCTCAGCGCCTCGCGATTCTGAGTCTCCTTGCCATCCTGTTTCGTTCCCAAGTCGCTTATCAGGGTGGCGAACTCGCGCGAGGAAGGCGACAAAGCCGTGGCTTTGCGCGGTTCAGCAACCCCCTCGGTCGATGGCGCGCCCGCAGGCGGTGAGGGCGACGTCGGCGTTGCTTCGGTAACCCGTTGCGTCGGCGACAAAGCCTCATCGAAGGCTAAAATGACCGTGTCGGTTTCATCGGGCGTCGCTTCAGCAGGGCTATTCGCGTCCGTTTTGAGCGTCTCTTCCAGATCGAAATCGAAGCTTAGACCCAGATCAAGAAACTCCAGATCAAATTCTTTCTTGTCGCCCGACAAGGCCGGCAGCGCTTCAGTAGCGCTCGGCGGATCATCTGCATTCGACGCTTGGGTTGCCTGGGCGGGTTCCGTAAGAAAACAACTACGGGCGGTTTCATCAACCAGCACCGGAGTAATTTCCCCGCCCGCTTCCAGGCCGGCAAACAGTAAAAGGGTATCGCAGAGCATGACAATAGGGCGCGGAATACCTTGACAATACTGGGCAATACGCTCGATCACGGCATCCGAAGGTAAGCGGCCATCCCAATGCTCGGCTGTTTCAAACTGATGGCGAATGAATTGCTCTGTTTCTTGGTCGCTCAGCGACCCAAGGCGGCAGCGGGTCACGATACTGCTCTGCAGCTGATGCAAGTCGGGTTGGCGCAGCTTGCCTTCGATCTCGGGCAACCCTGCCAATACGATTTGTAAACGATGCGCAGGAACCGCCGGCATCGCCATGAAATCGTACAGGCGACGCAAAACGCCGAGGCGCAGATGGTGAGCGTCATCAATTAACAGGGCGACAATCTGATTGCGGCGCGCACATGCCGCCAGCGCATCCATCAACAGATGGCTTTGTTGATCGGTGCCCAAATGATCAACCGGTAATTCCAGATTGGCGCACAGGTAGTTGAGAATGTCAGAGAAATCGAGGTTGGCGTTGGTCAGTAACACGAAGTGGATATCATTGGCTTCCACCATGCAGCGACGCAATGCCAACGTCTTGCCAACGCCGGCCTCTCCCGTAAGCAGAATAACGCCTTGCTGTTCGCGGATACCCCGCAGCATATCCTCATAGGCAGCGTCAAAGGTGGCATTGTGGTAAAACCGCTTCAGATCCTTCGATTCGAAGGATTGATGCTCTGAGTCAGTGTTGGTGGTATGCATATCCCCCTCCCGCCAATCGCTATCCACAAGTTTACGACTCTTCTGTCAATCTCAACAATCCCTATACAGTTTTCGGCGAATCGTCGGAGGTTATTAGGGTGGTTGCTGATGGTTATTTATAGTTGCTCGATGATTCGGTTGCTCGCCAGATGGCGAATTTACTGGCAGGGCGACTGAGCGCCTTACTCATCTTCGTTGAACTTGCGCTAAAATGAAGCCAGTTTTTCCAGTGGCGCGCAGCGCATTTTCCAGGCCCGCCTTGTCCAGAAAACGGGAGCAACCCGAACCGCTTAAAAGGCGGACGCTTTTTCAGGATCTGACATGACTCAACCCGTCAAATACGTACTCGACGAAGCCCGGATGCCCAAATCCTGGTACAACCTGGTGGCTGATCTGCCGACGCCACCACCGCCGGCATTGCATCCGGGCACGCTAAAGCCGATTGGCCCCGACGACCTTGCGCCGCTGTTTCCCATGGCGCTGATTCAGCAGGAAGTGGCTACTGAGCGGGACATTGAAATCCCGGAACCGGTGCGTGACATTTACCGGCAATGGCGGCCCACCCCGCTGTATCGCGCCCGTCGTTTGGAGCAGGCGCTCGATACCCCGGCGCGGATTTACTACAAATACGAAGGCGTCAGCCCGGCGGGCAGTCATAAACCCAATACGGCGATCGCACAAGCTTTTTATAACAAAGAGGCTGGCGTTAAACGGATCGCTACGGAAACCGGCGCCGGGCAATGGGGTTCTTCGCTGGCATTTGCCGGCGCTTTATTTGGCATCGACATCCAAGTATTCATGGTCCGAGTTTCGTATAACCAGAAACCTTATCGCCGGGCGTTGATGGAAACCTATGGCGCGCGCTGCGTCGCTTCCCCTTCCGAAGAAACCGCTTCGGGCCGGGCGATTCTCGCCCAGCGGCCCGACCACCCTGGCAGTCTGGGCATTGCCATTTCCGAAGCGGTCGAGGTCGCCGCGCAAAACGATGACACCAAGTATGCGCTGGGTTCGGTGCTGAATCATGTTCTGTTGCATCAGACCGTGACGGGTCTGGAAGCTATGGCGCAACTGGAAATGGCGGACGACTACCCGGATGTGGTGGTCGGTTGCACTGGCGGCGGTTCCAACTTCGCCGGCATTGCCTTCCCGTTTATGGGTGCGGAACTGCGCGGCGGGCCAAAGGCGCGTATTGTCGCTGTTGAACCGGCGGCCTGCCCCAGTCTAACCCGCGGTCCCTATGCCTACGACTTTGGCGACACGGCGCATCTGACGCCGTTGACCAAAATGCACACTCTGGGTTCGACGTTCACCCCGCCGGGTTTCCATGCCGGCGGCTTGCGTTATCACGGCATGGCCCCGCTGGTCAGTCATGTCAAGGAACTGGGTTTAATTGAAGCGCGCGCCTATCATCAACGGGGTTGCTTCGAGGCAGGGGTCCAATTTGCCCGCGCCGAGGGCATTCTGCCAGCCCCGGAAGCGAATCATGCCGTGAAAGGGGCGATTGATGAGGCGCTGCGTTGCAAGGAGGAAGGCGTAAGCCGGGCGATCCTGTTTAACCTGTGTGGTCACGGTCATTTCGACATGCAAGCGTATATGGATTACTTTGCCGGCAAGCTGACCGATCAGGACTATGATGCGTCTGAATTGGCGATGGCTCTGGCGGGATTACCGTCGGTGACGGCGTAAAAACTTGACGGGCGCAGCGGTTAATGATCGCCATGCCCGTTATGCATGGAACTCGGATTAGCAGGTTGCCGGGCAATGCAGACG
>JAGRHK010000207.1 GCA_020444985.1 Candidatus Competibacteraceae bacterium | reverse complement strand
AGTCCAGAATGTCGTTGATAATCGAGAGCAGCGACTGGGCGGAGAAACGAATGGTTTCGGTAAAGCGCCGCTGCGTTTCGTTCAGACTCGTCCCCAGCAATAACTCGCTCATACCGATCACGCCGTTCATCGGCGTACGAATCTCGTGGCTCATGGTCGCTAGAAATTCCGATTTCGCCTGGCTCGCCGCCTCGGCGACCTCTTTTGCTGCCCGCAGGGCTTGCTCAATCCGATGGCGTTCAGTGACGTCCTGATCCAAACGAATCGCCATTTCGTTGAAAGTTGTCGCGACCTGGCAGATTTCGCTAGGGCCGATTAAAGAAATGCGATAACTCAGGTCACCCTGACCGATCTGTTCCACCCCTTCTTGCAGCTGCTGCATGGGCCATAACAACTGGCGATTCAGGAGAACGGAGAGAGTTACCCCCAGCATTACGCCAAAGGTTAGCATGGCTGCGGTCATGAGCCACAACGCGCGCCGGCTAGCAGTATAGGCTTCGGCCCGAGGTAGCTCGGTCACCACGACCCAAGGGGCGCCGGGCGCCGGCATCATCGCGCCTACGACCGGTTTGCCGTGGAAGTTATGGTATTCGCCAACCCAAAGATCCTTGACTGAACGCACCAGCGTTAAGAGCTGATTATCCAGACGGATGCGGGTCAACACGAATGCGGAATCGGAGTGGGCGATAACCCGACCCTCTTGATTCACCAGGTAAGCGATGCTCGCCTCACCAAAGCGCAGGCTGGCGATCACTTCGTTCAATACATCCATGCGCAGGCGGACAGCAACGACGCTATCCCGAGTTGCAGGGACGGCGACAACCAGATAAGAATCATCATTTGCGGATAGGCGCACGTCGCCAACATAGCGCTTGCCTTGTCGCGCCGCGATAAACCAGTCTGATTGTCGCATGGTGGACAAATTGGCCAATACGCCCTGGCCGTTTCTCGAAGCATGAGCAATCACTTGGCCGGCGACATTGACGTATGCCAGTTCCAGAAGCGCTGGCTGACGATGCATTAACTTCTCCAGCAAATTTGAATCTATCGTTACTGTATTGCCGACGAGAAGGTCGAACCACTGCAACAGATTCTCTTGCCGGATCAGAAAATCGCCTACTGTTTGCGTAACTCGCTGCGTCACTTCGCGTTGACGACCCTGCCAACCATCGCGCTCGGTTTGGTTCACCAGTAGAAGGATTGCGGTCACGCCAGCCAAAAGCAGCGTCAACGTCAAAACACCAAATACAGCCAGCAACTGGCAACGCAGGCTGACCCTCAAACACAATGCAGGCGGGTGCGAATTCATAGTGGTCTGCTACTTCTCGTTCGCGAGAAACCGCTGTCAGATCGTGTCATACAACGCATTCTCTTTTGCACTGAGCGGCAGGAAGAGTTTCTTCCTGAAGTTGCTGTCAGACAGACAAACTAGCGGGTTATTGGGAATTTCGGGGCGCAGAAAGTTCGAAATCGCTACTGTCAATTTTATCTGTTGGTAAGCCACATTAAAAGTATGCATGTACCTCGACGCTGAACTCCTGGATTTCTTCGAAATATCGCCATTCGATTCGTAACGACCAATCACGTTCCAGCGCCAGATGCTGCCCGACGGTCGCCCGCCAAGCGGCACCGGTTTCTCCCCATTGATAATCTCGTCCACTTACGCTAGCCAAAATTTTCCAGTAAGTGACCGGTTGTAGCAAGACTCCAACGGTCATTCCCCAACCAACGCGAAAATCACTGGATAAGTCCGGGCTGTAATCCAGATCCAGTTCCGGCAAAGCGAACCATAAAGCGCGCCCTGGCCAGTGGGTTTCCACCGCCAACCCTAATCCTCCGTTGAGATTGAACGTGCGACAATCCAGGCAATCGTCACGAGGAAGAGGTACCCAGCCGATGTGAACTTGCCAGGCTGGAGCGGGCGCAAGCACATCGAAAGGCGTCAACGAAGCAATATCCAGCACACTCAATCGGTCGAGACGCAAACCACCTTCATCCGGATAGTGGCGAATGGCCATGCTCAACACCTCGATCTGGGCGTCAGGCGTATAACCGGCATCTGGTTCCAGCAGATCATGGCCGCTGGCGCGCATGGCGAATTCCACAAATTCTTTTCCATTGCGCTGACCAAGGCCCATACCGGCTCTACGCGAAGCATGACCGGTTTCCGGACGAGTGGCATAGGGTTCAATAATAACCGGCGTTGCAGGAATCGCTAATCGCTGGCGAGCTGTCAGCAATTGGTGCGCGATCCGGTCGGGCGGAATCGCCTTCCCCTTTTCAAGCCGGTCGGCTTGCTGATGTTGTCGCTGATCCAGCGCCAGTTCCAGCAACAGCGCCTGGCGCTCTGGGGCCAGCGTGGTAAAAGGAGGCGTCAGGGCCGCTTGCGGATCACGACGCACTTGTCGAACCAGCCGCAACTCCTCGCCACTCAACGCCTGTTGGCGACGACGGATCACGGTTCCTCGCGCCGGGCGCGTGATCACTTCCCCGACGAGTCCCGGTTGTCGGTCCAACAACCGCAAGGTATCTGCCGGCAAGGTCCACAAGGTGAACTGGTCGCTGAATCGCAAATTCGGATCAGCGGCTTCCAGCAAGGTCAGCAATTGCCAGGCGCAATTCTCTCGAAAAAAATAGTAATCAAACTCAATGCCACGCAGTTCCCAGACATGTTCCAGCAGACGTTGCAACTGTCGTGGAGATAGATTCAGCCGGTATTCCCAGATGTCTCGGCTTTCCAGGTCACTGTAGGTTCGCACCATTTGGTAATAGGGCTGAATATCGAACTGGCCACGAAAACCGCCGACGATACCGTTGATAGCATACATCAAGCCGTGGCTGCCCGAGTCATTGGCGGCGTAATTGATGGTATAGGCCAGTAAGCGGGTTCGTTCCGTCTGACCGCGCGGGTCCAACCGTAGCAGGGTATGGCCAAATAGCGAGGCGGGATTGTTGAGATAGGCCGAGGCGAATATCAAGGTCGCGGCTTGGGCGTTCAGCTCCCGGAACCAATGCTGAAAACGCGCGCAGGTTTGCGGCGGCAAACGGCGATCATCAAAACCCAGTTCCGCCTTCAACCAGCGGTAGCGAGCAATGAACGCGCACTGGGCCGGCTGCGGATCGACGCCAACCCGCTCGGTGGTGAAAAAGGCGCGCAAGGTTGCGGCCAATTCCGCTTGCGGATCGTTTTTGCCCGTGGGCGCAAGAAAGAAGCGGGTATCATCGGCATCGCTGATAACACGCTCGCCATCCAGAGTAGATCGATAGTGCAGCAGGGTATGCCATTGGCGCCGCTCAGCCAGATGCATCTGCTCGGCGCGATCCAGCAGTTCGTTTAAATAGTCGGCCCGGACGCTCCTCCCCTGGAGTAGAACCCCAAGCAGAAGGATGACGCAGGACCGGCGGATGACCGATGTAATGGGTTGTGCAATTCGACTCAATTCAACGCGACATGAACGCCAAAGCGCGGATCAGCGCGTAACTCCCGATTTAATGCCGTTAACATTTCATCCGTCGTTGTCTGGTCGCTCGGAAACAGTGTTATAAATTTTTCCTGAGTGAACGCGAAGAACTCAGGTTGGCGGCCGGGTTCAATTTGCAATAGCGTAGCCAGGGAACTCAGATATTCCCCCTGCCCCGCCGCCATGTCCTGTTTCAATCGCTCTAAATTAACGCGGGCGAATTCAGCAGTCTGTTGTTGCCGGTCCATGAATGCGGCGCTGTTGTTACCGGCAACCGCTGCGCTGGAACCGGAACTGGGATCGATCATCACCGTACAAGCGCTGCTCCCTAGGATCAACAAGACAATTAAGGCTACATTCAGTAACGATTTCATAATTGTTTCCCCAGAAAGGCTTCGAACTATGCCTATGATAATGTGGATCGCTAAAAGTTAGGCAGTAGAAGGTTATAAAAACCGGACTTTGATGACGTTAGACAACGCCGGCTATTGTCTTTCTGCATGGAACCCCGACAAATTCAGGAACAGCCTCCCTGTTTCTGTTGCCGAAATCTGAACTCCGATGCCTGCAACCTCCCGATTAACCGATTAAGGTTACCTCCCATTTCCAAGGAACTCCCCACATGAAAAATCATTTCTCACTGATTCTACTCTCCACCCTGCAATGCAATGCGGACTGCGAGTACTGCTTCGAAAATAAAACAGCCGACCGGCTAACGCTCGATCGCCTGGGCGAGATGATGCGCAAGGTACTGGACTACATGGTGGAGAAATCACTGTCGGCAGTAACGATCTATTGG
The DNA here is from genome assembly GCA_020444985.1 of Candidatus Competibacteraceae bacterium. Taxonomy (GTDB): domain Bacteria; phylum Pseudomonadota; class Gammaproteobacteria; order Competibacterales; family Competibacteraceae; genus UBA2383. The sequence continues at coordinate 158 of JAGRHK010000207.1, read as the reverse complement.
CAAGGCGGCGAGGCCATGCTGCTGCCGCCAAGCTGGTACGAGCAGGCCCATGATCTGATCCAGCAGGAAGCCGAGGCGCGCGGCAAGCAGGTTTTCCATAGCTTGCAAAGCAATATGCTGGCTTACAGTTCCCGCTGGAATGCCATCATTGCCAAAAT
>JAGRHK010000206.1 GCA_020444985.1 Candidatus Competibacteraceae bacterium | reverse complement strand
GTCCCTGATTCCCTGGGTCAGCGCATCCTGGATAACCGCGCGATTGACCGGATCAAGAATGATGACGGCATGGTCTTTCATGCGCAATGCCGAAGCGGCGTCAATCCAGTAGCCTTGCCAACCTGCGGCGCGCAATTGTGGATAAATCTCGTTGGTATAGTCACCGCCTTGGCAAGTGATGATAATGTCCAGCGTCTTCAGTTCGTCTATCAACCGCGCATCCTGCAGTGGCGGGGTATCCCGGCCAATCGCCGGTCCCTGACCGCCGACGTTGGAGGTGGTGAAAAATACCGGATCGATCAAGGCGAAGTCATTCTCCGCCTGCATTCGCTCCATCAGCACGGAACCCACCATACCGCGCCATCCGACCAGACCTACACGCTTCATCATTCACCGCCTCATTAAAAAGATGTCCAACACGTCGAATTTACGCTGATCCCTCGGCTCGGCACCTGAAACCTGACGCCTGGAACCGGATACCTCCTGACGCCTTACTCCAGCAACGCCGCCGCCACCGCATCGCCCATCGCCTGCGTGCCAACCGCCATCATTCCGGTTGCGCTAATGTCCAGCGTGCGCAAGCCCTGGTCCAATACCCGGCCCACCGCATTTTCAATACGTTCGGCAAATTCTGGCTGATTTAAACTGTAGCGCAGCAACATGGCGACCGAAAGAATCGTCGCCAACGGATTTGCCGTACCCTTGCCGGCGATATCCGGCGCGGAGCCATGAATCGGCTCATACAATCCTTTGCCGCGCGCATCCAGTGAGGCCGAGGGCAACATGCCAATCGAACCGGTCAACATGGCGGCGCAATCGGAAAGAATATCGCCGAACAAGTTGCCAGTAACGATCACATCAAACTGCTTTGGCGCACGCACCAGTTGCATGGCGGCGTTATCCACATATTGATGGGACAGCGCCACATCGGGATAATCCTGTGCCACCCGGATCACGACCTCCCGCCACAACTCCGAAGTTTCCAGCACGTTAGCCTTATCCACCGAACAGACCCGATGCTGACGCTTGCGGGCAGCTTCAAACGCAACCCGGGCAATGCGTTCAACTTCCGATTCGCAATAGCGCATGGTGTTGAAACCTTCCCGTTCGCCGCCGTCCAGGGTGCGAATACCGCGCGGTTGGCCGAAATAAATACCGCCATTCAGTTCCCTGACGATCAGAAGATCCAGACCCGCAACGATCTCCGGCTTCAATGCTGAAGCCGCCGCCAACTGCGGATACAGGAGCGCTGGGCGCAGGTTGGCAAACAGTTGCAAATCGGAACGAATCGCCAAGAGACCGCGTTCCGGGCGCAGCGGTCGGTCAATCGCTTCCCACTGCGGACCGCCGACTGCGCCGAGCAAAATCGCATCCGCTTCCCGAGCCTGACGGCGAGTTTCTTCAGGATACGGCTCGCCCAATTCGTCGACCGCGCAACCGCCCAGCAGACCATATTCCAGCGTCGCATCCAGACCGCATTCCTGACGCAGACACTCCAGCACTTTCACCGCCTCGGCAATGATTTCAGGACCGATCCCATCGCCAGGGAGGATTAATATCTTGTGGGTCATAATCGTTTCCGTATTCGAGCATCAAGCGAAGAGCCAGGGCGCTTCTTCGCGCCGGCGGATCTCGTAGGCGCGAATTTCATCAGCATGGCGCAAGGTCAGACCAATATCATCCCAGCCATTCAGCAGACACTGTTTGCGGAACTCATCGACGTCAAACGGAAAGGCGGCGCCATCCGGCGTAGTGACCGTCTGCGCGTGCAAATCCACGATCAGTCGGTAACCCGATGTTGCTTCAACCTCATGAAATAACTGATCTACGATATGCGTATCCAGCACCACTGGCAACAAACCGGACTTGAAGCTGTTGGTAAAGAAAATATCGGCAAAACTCGGCGCAATCACGCACCGGATGCCGTATTCGTCCAGCGCCCACACCGCATGTTCCCGCGAGGAGCCACAGCCGAAGTTCTCCCGCGCCAACAGAATGCTTGCGCCCTCGTAGCGAGGCTGGTTCAAACTGAAGTCGGGATTGAGTGGTCGTTTCGCGCAAGCCATGCCCGGTTCGCCATGATCCAGATAACGCCATGCGTCAAACAAGTTACCGCCAAAGCCGGTGCGCTTGATGGATTTGAGAAACTGCTTGGGGATGATGGCGTCGGTATCGATGTTAGCCCGGTCAAGAGGAACCACCAGACCCTTGAGTTGGTTAAAGACTTTCATTGAACAAACTCCTTGGAATCTCAAAACGTCCGCACGTCGACGAAATGGCCCGCGATCGCCGCCGCCGCCGCCATCGCCGGGCTGACCAGATGCGTCCGCCCGCCCTGTCCCTGCCGGCCCTCGAAATTGCGGTTGGAGGTAGCCGCACAATGCTCGCCAGGCAACAAACGGTCGGCGTTCATCGCCAAACACATCGAGCATCCTGGCTCGCGCCATTCGAAACCGGCCTGCTTGAACACGCGATCCAGACCCTCGGTCTCGGCCTGACGCTTGACCAGACCGGACCCTGGCACAACCAGCGCTTGTTTGAGGCTTGACGCCACCGTGCGTCCCTGAATCACTGCCGCTGCCGCCCGCAAATCTTCGATGCGGCCATTGGTGCAGGAACCGATAAACACCCGGTCCAACGGGATGTCCGTAATGGGCGTATTCGGTTGCAAACCCATATACTGTAAAGCCTTCTCCATACCACTACGTTTAATTGGGTCCAGCTCGCGGGCCGGATCAGGAATGCGCTCATCCACTGCCGCCACCATTTCCGGCGAAGTGCCCCAGGTCACCTGCGGCTTGATAGTCGCTGCATCCAGGGTCACCACCCGATCAAAGACCGCATCCGGATCACTGTGCAATTCCCGCCAGGCCGCCACCGCGCGCGGCCATAGATCACCCGACGGCGCGAAGGCCCGATTTTGGAGATATGCAATCGTCGTCTCGTCAACCGCGATCATGCCCGACCGGGCGCCGGCCTCAATCGCCATGTTGCAGACCGTCATGCGTCCTTCCATGCTTAATGCGCGGATCGCTTCGCCCGCGAACTCGATCGCATAACCGGTGCCGCCAGCGGCGCCAATCCGGCCAATGATCGCCAGCACCATGTCCTTGGCGGTCAAGCCCGGCCCGATTTCGCCCTCCACGCATACCTGCATCGTCTTGGATTTTTTCTGGATCAGGCATTGGGTCGCCATGACGTGCTCGACCTCGGACGTGCCGATGCCAAACGCTAAGGCGGCAAACGCGCCATGGGTCGACGTGTGGGAGTCGCCACAGACCACGGTCATACCGGGTAGCGTAGCGCCCTGCTCGGGGCCAACGACATGCACGATACCCCGACGCGGATCGCCAATCGGAAAATAGCGCAGCGTATAACGATGCGCATTATCGTCCAGCGTTTCGACTTGCAAGCGGGACACCGGGTCGTCGATCTCGGTAAAGCCTGGCGTCGTCGGCGTGTTGTGATCCGGCATGGCGATCATGGAATCCCGTCGCCACGGCTGGCGCCCCGCCAGTTGCAGACCACCGAACGCTTGGGGTGAGGTGACTTCATGCACCAGATGACGATCGATATACAGCAGCGCTGTGCCATTTGCGTCGGTATGCACGACGTGCGCATCCCAAAGTTTGTCATAAAGGGTCTTGCCCGCCATGATGAATCCTCTTGCCAATCGCGAAATCCCTACGGGATCGGGTTATCAAAATGATATTCTAACTGAACCGTATTCCCCGATGCCGTTTCTCAATCGCTGCGGCCCATAAATTTTCCTGGAAAGCCAACCAGCCCCAAAATCAGCTATGCCTATTGAATTGCGCGACCAGCCCTTTGAACCGCTGATGGCGCTGGCGGAGCATCAGGCTCGCCTGAACGAGCGCCACGCGGGCCACTATGGCGCAACGGCTATTTTCATCGGCGCGATGCGCGATTTTAACGCCGGCGATACCGTCGCAAGCATGACCCTGGAGCATTATCCCGGCATGACCGAACGTCAGTTGCAGCGTATTGTTGACGCCGCTGGCCAGGACTGGCCAGTGCTGGACATCCTGGTGATTCACCGCGTCGGCGCATTGCAGCCCCAGGATCCCATCGTGCTGATCGCGGTCTGGTCCGCCCATCGGGCGGAAGCCTTCGCCGCCTGCCGCTTCATCATCGAAGAACTCAAATCAAAAGCGCCATTCTGGAAGCGCGAAGATACGACGACCGGTCCTCGCTGGGTGAAACACAATACACCCGGTTGAAAACTCGTTTTCAACCCTGAAGTTCAACGGCTTGAAAAGGTCCGGGTGCGTTTGAGCAGCTAATCCGGTATGCTGCGCTCATGAATGAACCTGCTCCCAACCCACTCATCGCCCAGCGCTTTCGGGGCTTTCTCCCAGTGATCATTGACGTTGAAACCGGTGGCGTCAATGCTCAAACCGATGC
>JAGRHK010000205.1 GCA_020444985.1 Candidatus Competibacteraceae bacterium | reverse complement strand
CGCCTATGTGTTTTATCAGAAGCCGGTGAATGCACGTAAGTATCCGCTCACATTCCTGCACGGCGCTGGGCAATTTTCCAAAACATGGGAGAGCACACCTGACGGACGTGAAGGGTTTCAGACCCTCTTCTTGCGTCGTCACTTCAGCGTTTATCTGCTGGATCAGCCCCGTCGCGGTGATGCCGGGCGCAGTACTGTGGCTATGAATCTCACCGCTAATACCGATGAGCAAATGTGGTTTCAGCAATTTCGCCTCGGGGTATGGCCGAATTTTTACCCAGGGGTGCAATTCCCCAAGGATGAGGCGTCGTTGAATCAGTACTTCAGGCAAATGACGCCCAACACCGGCCCGTTTGACCTAGGCGTGATATCCGATGCCATCGCGGCTTTATACGCAAAGACCGGTCCGGGAATTCTTGTCACGCATTCTCAGGGTGGAGGTCCGGGTTGGGCTGCCGTCATGAAGAGTGCGAATATCAAAGCCGTCGTGAGCTATGAATCCGGCAGCAACTTCCCATTCCCGGAAAAGGAGGTTCCAGAAGCCATACCTAACAAATTCAACAACGCACTTACAGCCTATGGTGTGCCAATGGAGGAGTTCAAGAAACTGACTCAAATCCCCATCATTATTTATTATGGAGACAACATCCCTGATTTTCATAATAAAAATCCGGCGTTGGACTATTGGTACGCCGCTGTCCAAATGGCGAATAAGTGGGCGGCAACGGTCAACAAGTACGGCGGAGATGTCACTATCGTTCGTCTATCAGACGTAGGAATCAAAGGGAATACGCACTTCCCGTTCTCTGACCTGAATAATGTTGAGGTGGCTGACCACCTGTCTGCATGGCTCAAAGAGAAGAAACTGGATTAGCGTCAATTTTGGGTAGGGTTGACGCTGAATGTTTCGTAAAATTCCTTTAAATTATTGGCTTGCGAACAACCACGCATGGATTCTGTGGGATGAGTCCACGCATTCATGCGGGGCAACGTTCTTATTTTGCTCTCGTAATTTAAAATATTGATTTAAATATTTTTATTGGTAGTTGGGCCTGCTATTTACTTCATAGAGTTGTTCAATATCATGTAAACAGTTCAAAGTGAACTATGGCTACTCACTAAATTATTTTTTTCCAGAGCTTTGTATATTTTCTTACTGCTATTACTTAAGTTTTTAATATCCTGGAAACTGGGAATTTCTCCATTTTCAAGCCGTTCTTCCCACTCGGTAATTTGCATATGCAAATATTCTAGTAACTTTTTAGGACACCCATGGACACATTCCACGCATAACTCGTCCTCGCTCATTGAAAAGGGGAAGGTTTCTTTAATTTGTTGAATGATATTAACCATCACAATATTGGTTTTGGGTTTCATATGCATTTGCTCGTCCTGTATTCTTTGTCAATGGTAAACGATGACAAACCGAAACTGGGATGCAGAAAGCGATACGCCTCACCACCGATCCGTTCTGAGCAGCCCTTTTGTTGAGCAGATACCGTTGCAGGTTGTCCTTCGGATTGGGGGAACGGATCATTCAGAACTTACTGAGAAACGGTATTAGGGGTTACGGTTGACGTTCCGCTCCATCCCGCATCCCTGAACCCTTGACCGCGTTGCTTGCCAAAAGACCGAACATTCCTTTTCGGAACCGCCTTTATTTACGGAGACCCCCATGCTCGCAAACCGCCTTGTCGCTCTAGTTCTCTGGTGCGCCATCGCTAATCCGATCGTTGTTCTTGCCGCAGCGCCGGTTCACGAATTCACCCTGAACAACGGTATGAAAATACTGGTCCGCGAGGACCATCGCGCCCCGGTGGTCGTCTCGCAGGTCTGGTACAAGATTGGCTCCAGTTACGAACCCAGCGGCCTGACTGGCATCTCGCATCTGTTGGAACATTTGATGTTCAAAGGCACGCCTGACGTACCCGGCGGCGAATTTTCCCGCCTGATCGCCGCTAATGGCGGAGACGAAAACGCCTTTACCAGCCACGACTACACTGCCTATTTTCAAACTTTGGAAAAAGAACGGCTGGAACTCAGCTTTCGCCTGGAAGCCGACCGCATGCGTCATCTGCTGCTAAAACCGGAGGATGTCGCCAAGGAAGCGCAAGTCGTTGCCGAGGAGCGGCGTTTGCGCACCGAGGATCAACCTGAGGCGCTTACCTACGAGCGTTTTCAAGCTGCGGCTTATGTGACCAGCCCCTATCGCAATCCGGTCATTGGCTGGATGCAAGACCTGCAAGCGATCCGTCCCGATGATCTGAAGCGCTGGTATCAGCAGTGGTATGCGCCGAACAACGCCACGCTGGTCGTGGTCGGCGACGTGGACCCGGCGCAAGTCCGCCAACTGGCGGAAAAACACTTCGGACCACTGCCGCCCAGCGATCTGCAACCGCCGAAACCGGCGGCGGAAATCCCGCAACTGGGCGAGCGACGGATCACAGTCAAAACCCCGGCTGAAGTCCCGTATGTGGTCATGGGGTACAAGGCCCCGACATTGAAAACCGCTGCCGAGGAATGGGAACCCTATGCACTGGATGTTCTGGATGGCGTTCTCGATGGCGGCAATAGCGGACGGATCAGCCGCAACCTGATTCGCGGCTCCCAGGTTGCCGCCGCTGCCGGAACGGGCTACAGCCCGACCGATCGTCTGGAAGGGTTGTTTGTGCTGGCTGGCAATCCTGCGCCAGGACGCAGTAACGCAGAGCTGGAACAGGCATTGCGGGGCCAAATCGCTAAACTGCGTGATGAATTAATTAGCCCGGATGAACTATCGCGCGTAATAACCCAGGTGGTCGCTGCTGATGTTTATCAGCAGGATTCATTGTTCTATCAAGGGATGCGGTTGGGCATCCTGGAAACGGTTGGACTGGGCTGGCGGAAGCTTGATGACTATGTGCAGCGCATTCAGGCGGTCACCCCGGAACAAGTGCGCGAAGTTGCTCGTAAATACCTCATCGATGATCAGCTAACCGTGGCGATGTTGGAGCCGCTGCCGCTGGAGGGGCGTCGTGCAGCAATGCCGGGCGCGGCAATGGGTCATGCGATTCGCTAATTTGAGACTCGCTAACCCGTGAACGATACACACCAAGGTTTTCCCACCATGCCTAACCGCTCATCAATATTCACGACCCTCCTCGCCCTCGTTTTGCTGCTGGTCTCGGGCATCGCCGCCGCCGTTCCCGAAATTCAGCACTGGCGCACGGCCAACGGCGTACCGGTGTATTTCATACCCGCACGGGAATTGCCGATGGTCGACGCGCAAATCCTGTTCAACGCCGGCTCGGCCCGCGACGATGGCCAGCCGGGACTGGCGCGGTTGACCAACGCCCTGCTGGAAGAAGGCGCTGGCGATTGGTCGGCCGATGAGATTGCCGATCGGCTGGACCGGATCGGCGCGCAATTCAGCGCCAGTTCCGCGCGCGATTCCGCCGTGATTTCCCTGCGTAGCCTGGCCGACCCCCGTTATCTGGAACCTGCGATTACAACGGTGGCTCGACTGCTCAGGGAACCCGCTTTTGCTCCAGCGGCGATTGATCGGGTCCGTCAGCAAATGCTGATTGTATTACGCGAGCGCGCTCAGTCGCCTGGCGCTATTGCCGAGGATGCCTTCTATCAGGCGCTGTACGGCGAACATCCCTACGGCTCGCCGCCGGAAGGCACAACAGCCAGTCTGGAGGCGCTGACTCAAGCCGATATTCAGAATTTCCACCGTCGTCACTACACGGCGGCGAATGCCCGAGTTGCGCTGGTCGGCGACCTGGATCGACCCGCCGCCGAACAATGGGCCAACGCCCTGGTCAGCGGCTTGCCCGCCGGGGAACCGATTCCGCCGCCGCCGCCGGTTTCCGAGATGAGCGCCAGCCAGACCGTGCGCCTGACCCATCCTTCCACGCAGAGCCATATTCTAATTGGCCAGACCGGCGTCAGCCGCGCCGATCCCGACTATTACGCGCTCTATCTCGGTAACCATGTGCTGGGCGGCAACGGGCTGGTTTCGCAACTGTCCCAGGAAATTCGCGAGAAACGCGGTCTGGCCTACAGTGCGTACAGCGCGTTTATTCCCATGCGTCAGGCTGGCCCCTTTCTGATCAACCTGCAAACCCGCAATGATCAGGTCGATACCGCACTGGAGGTCGCCCAGACAACCTTGCGGCGATTTACCGAGCAGGGGCCTGGCGAATCAGCGCTGGAGGAAGCCCGGCAAAATATTACCGGCGGCTTCGCGCTGGCTCTCGCTGGCAATCGTAAATTAGCGAATTATTTGGGGTTGATCGCCTTTTATGACCTGCCTCTGGATTACCTGCAAAACTTTGTTAGCCTTATGAATAAGATCAACCTGGAGCAGGTCAGGGAGGCTTGGCAACGACACATCCAGCCTGGCCGGTTGATTACTGTGATTGTCGGCGGAGGTGAGAAGGTCTCCGATTCGTCAGCGCAGTCA
>JAGRHK010000204.1 GCA_020444985.1 Candidatus Competibacteraceae bacterium | reverse complement strand
TAACCGTTTTTGGCGTTGCAGGTGAAATCGCTGCGGAATGGGCCGCCGGTCCAGGCAGCTTGCAGGTCGCCTTATTGGATGCTTTATATAGTCTTGATGAAGCCACGCTGCAAAAGCATGCCCGGGTGATCATCAAATCCTGACGGCCTGATGACCCGTAGCGATCCGCAAGCTGTCGGCTCTGGGATCGCTACGCCTCGGTCAAACTGCCATACGTTTAAGAGTTTAAGAGAATGTTCGCGCATATAATTCCAGCAGATGCCGGTAGTGCTCCGCAACTTGAGGGCCAACCTGCTCCCAGCGAAACCGCCAGCGCCAGCATCCATCAGCAACTCCGGGCCGATTCATGCGGTGCTCGCCGTCGAGCGCCAGCATGTCTTGCATTGGAATAATCGCGAGATGCGCAACTGAGGCGAACGCTGCGCGCACCAGCAGTTCCGGCATTTGCTCAGGGTTCCCTCCCAGGTAATCAAACAGGTGATTTCGCGTTCCAGGGTCTAACTCGTTAAACCATCCCAGCGTCGTATTGTTATCATGGGTTCCTGTGTACACCACAGTATTACGAATGTGATGATGAGGCAGATAGGGATTATTCGCCTCGCCGCCAAAGGCGAAATGCAGCACTTTCATGCCGGGAAGACCGTGCGCATCGCGCATGGCTTCCACCTCGGGGGTGATAAGCCCCAGATCCTCGGCGACCAAGGGCAAATGGCCAAATTCTACCCGTAGCGTATTCAACAAATCATCGCCAGGCGCGGTTTGCCAGCGACCATAGACAGCAGTCTCCGCTTGCGCGGGGATTTCCCAGTACGCCTCCAGCCCGCGAAAATGATCAATTCGCAACAGATCGAATTGTGTAAGTTGGGTGCGTATACGCTCTTTCCACCACTGGAAACCGTCAAGGCGCATTGCCTCCCAATCATAATGAGGATTGCCCCACAATTGGCCGGTCGCTGAAAAATAATCTGGCGGTACCCCGGCAACGACTTCGGGCTGCCCCTGTTCATCGAGCAGAAAGGCCTTGCGTTGGGCCCAAACATCAGCGCTGTCATACCCCACGAATAACGGAATATCGCCAAAAATAAGGATGTTGTGTTCGTTAGCGTATTGTTTGAGCTTGACCCATTGTTGAAAAAACAGGAATTGCTCGAATTTGCGCTGCGTGATGACGTTCGCATATTCCTCCCGCGCCGCCGCCAGGGCCTCGGGATGGCGGTCACGTAGCTGGTGTGGCCACTCGCACCAAGCTTGTTGCTGATGTGCTGCGCGGATTGCCTGGTAAAGCGCGTAATCATCCAGCCAATGTGCATGATGGCGTTGAAAGGCGGTATAAGCCTCTTGTTCAGCCGATCCATGTGACTGAAATCCTTGATAGGCCTCAAGCAGTCGCCGTTGACGGTAGCTCCATCCTCCTTCCTCGGGCTGCGGTCCTGGGTCGGGTTGCAACCATCCGGCTTCAAGCAGTGGCTCTAAGGCAATCAAACGTGGATTGCCGGCATGGACCGACTGTGCTGAGTAAGGCGATAGATCATCATGGGGCGGACCAAGCGGCAGTGTTTGCCAGACCGTGAATCCGCAAGCCGCCATTAATTCCACGAACCGGTAAGCATTGGGTCCCAGATCGCCATTATCGTAATGGCCAGGTAGCGAAGTGGGGTGTAGTAATAATCCGGCGCGGCGCCGTTCAAATGGCGAAGCCATGCTCATGAAAAATTAACCTCTTATTTTGTTAAGTTTAAACTGTGGAATGTGCCGATCTGTACATCGCATCACTGAATGTATTGTCGTTCCTGCCCCAGCATTTCCCGGGTAACCAGCACGACACCCTGCTCTGTTCGATAAAAATGCTGGGCGTCTTCGTCGACATTTTCGCCGATCACAGTGCCTGGAGGGATGACGCAACCCCGGTCAATAATGACTTTTCGCAAGCGGCAGTAGCGCCCGATGTCGACCTCGGGCAATACGACGGCATCGTGCAAGTGAACATAGGAATGGACCTGCACTCGCGGAAATAGTAATGAATGATTTACATAGCCGCCTGATACGATGCAGCCATCGGTTACCATTGAATCTACGGCCATGCCGCGTCGCCCATCATCGTCGAATACAAATTTGGCGGGAGGCGCCTGATCCTGATAAGTCCAGATTGGCCAGTTCTGATCGTATAAGTTGAGATCCGGGTCAATGCCGACCATTTCCATGTTCGCTTCCCAGAAAGCATCGACGGTTCCTACATCGCGCCAATAGCTTTGCGTTTTGGTTTGTACATCGCGAAAGGGATAGGCGACGACCTGGTAATGGTCAAGAAGACTGGGAAGAATATCTTTGCTGAAATCATGGCTGGAATGCGGGTCTTCGGCATCATCAAGAAGCCGCTGATAAAGAAAATTGGTATTGAATACGTAAATCCCCATTGAAACCAAGCTCATGTCTTCTTGCCCCGGCAGTCCATCCGGGTGCTCGGGTTTTTCCTGGAATTTGGTGATCTGATTTTGGTCATTGACAGTGATGACGCCAAATTCGCGAGCGCGCTGACGCGGGGTTTCAATACTGCCGACTGTGACATCCGCATTTTTTTCGACATGGTAAGCTAACATTGGACCATAATCCATTTTATAAATATGGTCTCCGGCCAGGATGAGTACAAATTCCGGCATATGGTTTCTAATAATATCAAGATTTTGATAGACCGCATCTGCGGTTCCCTTGTACCATGACGCCTCGTCGATCCGCTGCTGGGCAGGTAATAATTCAACAAATTCGCCGAATTCGCCGCGAAGGAACCCCCAGCCGCGTTGGATATGTTGAATCAGGGAGTGCGCCTTGTACTGGGTGAGTATGCAAACTCGTCGTATTCCTGAGTTGATGCAATTAGATAGTGGGAAATCGATAATTCGGTATTTTCCGCCGAAAGGAGTAGCGGGTTTTGCGCGCCACAGGGTCAGATGCTTGAGCCGACTACCGCGACCGCCTGCTAGAACAAGCGCCAGGGTTTCCCGCGTTAGACGGCTGACAAAACGTGAAGTTATGGCATCGCTCATGCGTTTGATTTCCCTCTTTGGTATGTTTTTCTATGTAGGGTTTTGAGGTGATGTTGCAAGCAGAGTACCCGCAGTGAATGAGTTGCTGCTACCCTGAATGGTTGCTGGCATGGGCATGGTAGTCTTCTAGTATAGTAGTTGGTTTCAGAATGGTTTTTTTATAACCGGTGAATCTCTTTCCGGTAAGTGTGCGGACAGGATGAGTGAAATAATCGATCTTACCCATGACAGACTCTAACGGTAACAACTTTCATACAAATCTGGTTCGGGTCGCTGATGATTCCATTGATTCCATGATTAGCGCGGCAACTCTATTGCAGGAGGGTTGCCACCCCGACCCCTGTGCGGTGCTGGGTCGTCATGGCTGCGGTGATCAAGTTATCGTGCGTTCTTTTATTCCGGGTGCGAAACGGGTCTGGTTGACCGATATTGGCCAACCATTGCGGCGATTAGCGGATACTGATCTTTTTGAGTGGCAAGGTTTACATGAGTGTCTACCCATGCACTATCGCTTAACATGGGTGGATGGCGAAGGCTGTGAATGGACCCGGTACGACCCCTATGGGTTTATCCCGCAATTGAGTCTTTATGATTTGCATCTTTTTAATGAAGGACGTCATCTGCATGCCTATCGCGTGATGGGTGCTCACGCGCGTCAAATTGATGGCATTGATGGCGTTTTATTTTCCGTCTGGGCGCCTAATGCCGAGCGGGTGAGCGTAATTGGCGATTTCAATGCCTGGAATGGGAGATGCCATCCCTTGCGCCAGCGTGGCTCCGTTTGGGAGTTATTTATTCCAGGGCTTGAGTCAGGCATGCGCTACCAGTTTGAGATTCGGGCGTTGGAAACAGGTGAGCTGTTGCGTAAAAGTGATCCTTATGGCTGTTTCTTTGAACGGCGACCAGCCGTAGCTTCCATCATAGTTGACAGTAAAGCGTACGCTTGGCGGGACAGTCAATGGATGGCGCGGCGGCGAGGTCTTAAGCCGGATCAGGAGGCAGTATCCGTTTACGAGGTCCACTTGGGTTCCTGGCAACGTAATGCGCAAGGCGATTATTTGAGTTATACGGATTTAGCGCGGCGATTGGTCGCTTACGTGAGTTCACTGGGTTTTACCCATATTGAGTTGATGCCAATTACGGAACACCCGCTTGATGCGTCTTGGGGTTACCAACCGACTGGCTATTTTGCGCCGACCAGTCGATATGGGAACGTGGATGATTTTCGGGATTTTGTTGATTACTGTCATCAGGCGGGCATTGGAGTGATTCTGGACTGGGTCCCTGGTCATTTTCCCAAGGATGCTCATGGCTTGGCGCGCTTTGATGGTACTTATTTGTATGAATACGCGGATCCGGCGCGTCGTGAGCATCGCGGTTGGGGCACATTGGTTTTTAATTATGGTCGGA
>JAGRHK010000203.1 GCA_020444985.1 Candidatus Competibacteraceae bacterium | reverse complement strand
CAACGGGCGAATCCCGACGGCTCGCCGCAACTCTTGCAGGAACGGCGCGCTGTATTCCCGCGCCCGGACCGCGCCGCGTTTGAGAATCTGCTCGATGTGATCAGGCGTCTGGATCAGTTCCTGATAGCGCTGGCGCGGTTCGCTCAATCGGGCGTTCAAATACTCGAACAACATCTGCTTCATTTCGCCCCAGGCGATGCCCTGCGCATAGCGTTGTCGCAAGGCAGCCGCCTCTTCCACCGTGGCAAACGCTTGGTAAATCTGGAACAGGATGCAAGTATCCGGATCTTTCGGCGCTTCCGGCGGCAGCGAATTGGTTTTAATCCGCATGATCAGCTTGCGCAAGGCTTTCTCGGGTTCGAACAATGGAATGGTGTTGCCATAGCTCTTGCTCATCTTGCGCCCATCCAGCCCGACCAGCACCGCCGCTCTGTCGTCCACCACCGCCTCAGGCAGCACGAAATGCTCGCCGTACAAATGGTTAAAACGAGCCGCGATGTCGCGGGCCATCTCCAGATGCTGCATTTGATCCTTGCCGACTGGAATCTTGCTGGCCTTGAACATGAGAATGTCTGCCGCCATCAGGATCGGGTAGCAGAACAGACCCATTGTGACGCCCTTGTCCGGATCCTTGTCGGAATCCGCCATATTCTCGGCCACCGCTGCTTTATAGGCATGAGCCCGGTTCATCAGCCCTTTCGCGGTGACGCAAGTGATGATCCAGGTCAGCTCCAGGATTTCCGGGATATCGGTTTGGGCATAGAAAATGACGTTTTCGACATCCAGGCCCAGCGCCAGCCAGGTCGCCGCGACTTCCAGACGGGAGCGATGCACCAGCGCCGGGTCCTGACATTTGACCAAGGCGTGATAGTCCGCCAGAAAATAGAACGATTGCACATCCTTGCGGTGGCTGGCCTCGATAGCCGGCAGGATCGCGCCGACATAATTGCCCAGATGCGGGGTTCCAGTGGTGGTAATGCCAGTCAGAGTAATTTCCATGAGATGACGATCAGACTCAAATGCGTTCAGAAGAAAAACAGGGCCAGGATGAAATGGCGGATGCTGGTGATGATCGGCATGAGCGCGCTAAACAGGCCCAGCGCTATCAATCCTACCAGAACGATCAGTCCATAAGGCTCGATCCGCGCCATGATTTCGCCTGCGCGATCTGGCAATATGCCAGCCAGCGCCCGCGAGCCGTCCAATGGCGGAATCGGCACCAGGTTGAGAACGCCGAGCATGACGTTGACGTCGATACCGGCGACGCCCATCATCAGCAAGGGTTCGCCGAGCCACGGGAGCAGGGGTTGCAAGTGATGGCCGATCGTCATCACCAATGCCCAACCGATCGCCATGATCAGATTGGCGCCGGGTCCGGCCAGCGCCACCAGCGCCATGTCGCGCTTGGGCTGGCGCAAGCGATAGTAATTGACCGGCACTGGCTTGGCCCAACCGAAAATGAAGCCGCCGAAAATCGCGAGCAGGGCTGGCACCAGCACTGTGCCGATGGGATCGATATGCCGCAACGGATTGAGGCTGAGCCGACCCTGCGATTTGGCGGTGGGGTCGCCAAAATGCAGGGCCATCCGGCCATGCGCGACTTCGTGCAAGGTAATCGCCAGCAACAAGGGCGGTGCCAGCACGATCAGGAGTTGAATCGTATTCAGTTCTTGCATCATGCGATTATAGCTAGAGAAATGGACTGGCGTCGCCTAATCCCTGACGGATCAGTTGCGGCGCATCGCTGGTCAGGTCTATCACGGTCGTCGGTTCGTGCTGACCGGGGCCGCCGTCAATGATCAGATTGACCTCATTCGTCAGACGCTCCTCGATTTCTTCCGGGTCGGACAACGGCCAGTCGTCGCCAGGCAGGATCAATGTGCAACTCATGATTGGTTTGCCCAGTTCCGCCAGCAGGGCGCGCACGATAATATGGTCGGGAATGCGGATGCCGATGGTTTTACGGCGAGGATGCTGCAAGCGACGCGGCACTTCATGCGTCGCTTGCAGGATGAAGGTGAAGGGTCCCGGCGTGGCGGCCTTGAGCAATCGGTAACGACGATTGTCGACTTTGGCGTAAGTGGCGATTTCTGAAAGATCGCGACAAACCAGGGTGAAATTGTGGTGACGGTCCGTCTGACGGATGGCGCGAATCCGCTCTGCCGCTGTTTTGTCGCCGAGTTGGCAACCGAGCGCATAACTGGAATCGGTCGGATAGACGATGACGTCGCCTTCGCGCAATCGGGCGACCGCTTGTGCGATCAGGCGCGGTTGCGGATTAACAGGATGAATTTGTAAAAAATGGCTCATGGCCTTATATTCTCATGACAGTATGCAATGCAAAGCGACCCGGCAATCTGCCTGTCTGGCGCTGTCCAGTCAAGAGAATGACCGCAAGGCCGCTTTTCTTTTGTCCCGTTTTCCTTCCGGCCCGCAATAGAAACCAGCAACCCGTATGAAATTGCTTTTCGACTTCCTGCCCATCCTGTTGTTTTTCATCGCCTACAAAATGGCCGGTATTTATGTTGCGACTGGAGTGCTGATCATCGCGACTCTCGCGCAAACCGGTTGGATCGGGTGGCGGCAGCATCGGGTTGAGAAGCTGCCGCTGATAACCGCCGGGTTGGTGCTGGCGCTCGGCGGCGCGACCCTGTTACTCAAGGACCCGATGTTTGTCAAATGGAAGCCCACCGTCGTGAACTGGTTGTTCGCCGTGGCGTTTCTGGGGAGTTGCTTCATCGGCCAGAAAACGCTGCTGGAGCGAATGCTGAGCGGACAATTGGAACTTCCCGTATCCGTTTGGGTCAAGCTGACACTGGCCTGGGCGGTTTTCTTTATCGCCATGGGCGTGGCTAATCTCTATGTCGCCTTCACGTTTGATGAGAACACCTGGGTGAACTTCAAGCTGTTTGGCATGTTGGGCCTAACCGTGGTGTTCGTGCTGGCGCAGGCGGCCTACATGAGCCGTCATCTCAAACTTGACGATACCCCCCCGGAGGAGTCCTGAACATGCTCTACGCCATCCTGGGTCGCGATGCGCCTGACAGCCTTGAGCAGCGCTTGGCCGTGCGTCCTGCTCATCTGGAGCGTTTGGATCCATTGCTCGCTGAAGGGCGTCTGATTCTGGCTGGCCCTCTGCCGGCGATTGACAGTCCCGACCCCGGTCCAGCGGGCTTTCACGGTAGCCTGATGGTGGTCGAATTTGCCTCTCTCGAAGAAGCGCGCGCCTGGGCGAACGCCGACCCATACATCAGCGCTGGCGTGTGGACGACGGTTGAAGTCTACCCATTCCGTAAGGTATTGCCCGCATGAGCGTGCGGGTCGCTCTGATTGAAGAACGATTGCAGGCGGTGCTTGCGCCTGATGCGCTGGAAATCATCGATGACAGCGCAGCCCATGCCGGCCATGCTGGAGCGCGCGAAGGCGGTCACTTCACCGTCCATATTGTCTCCACGGCCTTCGCGGGCAAGACCCTGATTCAGCGCCACCGTCTGATCTATGCGGCGGTGGCTGATCTGATGCGCGGAGAAATTCATGCCTTGAGCATTGCCAAGGCCCGAACCCCCGATGAAACCCGACCCTAAACCCTGTAACCAAGCCTGTTCCTGGATAATGATGATGAATAAACCGCACAAACTGACCTTCCCGCTATTGGCCTTCTCCTCGGCGCTCCTGCTGGCCGGGACCGCGCTGGCCGCCGACGACAAAAAGCCCGAGGCTGCGCCTGCGCCAGCTGCGCCGGTTCTCCAGACCGCGCCTGTGGCCGCGCCGCCGGTTGCGTTCACCGTTCCCGATCCCGTGGCCGTGGTCAATGGCGCGCCGATCTCCAAGGCGACGTTTGAACAGTACGCGCAACAGTTGCGCAACCGGGCTAAAACCGACACGCCGGAAGCCAGCAAGGCGTTGGTCGATCAACTGGTCATGGAAGAATTGCTGGTGCAGGAAGCCAATAAAGAGAAGCTGGCGGATGATCCGCAGATCAAGCAGCAGTTGGAGATCGTCAAGCGCAGCCTGCTGGCCAGCACCGTGGTGCGGCGGATGCTGAGTGAGAACGCGCCGAGCGAGGACGCCATCAAGAAGGAATATGAAACCGCTACTGCGGCGATGAAAGGCAAGGAATACAAGGCGGCTCACATCTTGGTGGACTCCGAGGACAAAGCCAAAGAAGTGATTGCCGAATTGAAGAAGGGCGGCGATTTCGCCGAGCTGGCCAAAACCAAATCCAGCGACAGTTCTGCAGCCAATGGCGGCGATCTGGGTTGGTTTACTCCGAGCATGATGGTGCCGCCTTTTGCGCAAGCCGTCGCCAAGATGGAAAAGGGCAAGTTCAGCGAGGAACCGGTGCAGACGCCGTTTGGCTGGCATGTCATCCTGTTGGAAGATACCCGCGACGCCACGCCGCCCTCTCTGGATGAGCTGAAGCCCCAGATTCAGCAGATGCTGCAAAGCAAGATGATCAAT
>JAGRHK010000202.1 GCA_020444985.1 Candidatus Competibacteraceae bacterium | reverse complement strand
TTTCTCCTGAGCTTTGCGGCGATCCGCAACCAACAACGTAGCCGCTTTCTCCAGCAGATCAGGGTCAGCATTCTCGAAATGGGCCTTGCCACGCTCGACCAAGTATTTAATCAGTTTATCTTTTTTCTTGATTGCATCCGGCAAGCGCAGATGCAGTACCAAGCAACGGCGGATGAAGGCATCCGGCAAGGCGCGTTCTTCATTGGTGGTAATGATCACCAGTGGCGGCTCGCCCATCACCATGACTGGCTGGGTCAAACCTTGCGGAGTGAAACGACCGGCACCGAGTGCTTCCAATAAGCCGTTTGGCACATCGGTTTGGGCCTTGTCGATCTCGTCGATCAGCAGCACACAACCATTTTTGGGATCACAGCCGGGGAGTTGGGGCGGTTCGTCAGGCTGGCGCGCCTTGATGGCCTGCTTTCTGGCGCTTCCCCAGTTGAAGGCCCACCACAAAGCGCGAGGATGCAGATAATTCTCCACAGCCAATTCTTGACGCATACCACCACGACATCGGGTTCTAGTCTCGCGCAACGCACCCTTGAGTTGAGCGTCGGCTAGTCGTGCAACCGCATCGAAATGCCACAGCAAATCGCGGGACTCGGTGCCGGAATCAACCACATGCTGGACATAAGCACGCCCCAGATCGACCGCCGCCGCCCGAGCGAGTTGGCTTTTACCGATACCCGGCTCGCCACACACCAACAGCGGGCGCCGGGCCGCCAAGGCAGCCTCGATGGCATCGATTTCACGCTGACTAAAAACGTGTACCTGCTCCGGAGTACTCTGGGATCGTTCCAGGGGCACACTTTTTCCGGGAGCGCTCTTCATGCGCCTCCTGGGGGGATTGCTCATGCTGAATCTCCAAGGCGTGGAAGCATCCGGCAAAAAGGATCAACCAGTTTCACTTCCTCACGCTCGTGCTCGCTGGAATCGTCGAGACAGAGAAACATGAGCGCCGAATAATCTTTCTTGAGCGACGCAACCATGGTGCGCATGGCATTCTGTCCCTCAACATCTTTTGGCAGATCAAAGATCATGTAGAAGGTCTGGCCGCTGTCCCGGCGCTTACTTTCCAGCAAATCGGCGGTGAGTTTGATGCGATCATCCTTGATCCGCTCCGATCCTCTTCGTACTCGACGAGGGAAGGTCGTCAACAGATAATCATCAACCGCACGGCGGAATGCATCGCACTCGCTCAAATTGAATTTTCTATCCAGATGTCGCTGCAAGGCAGCTTGGACCTCGGCATTATCGGTATCAATGCCACCTTCCGGCATATGGGGCAGGCTGAGTGCCCCTTCGGGCTGGTCGTCCTCATCTTCGCGGTGCCGGTAGCGCGTCGCACGTCCGTCCACACCAGCCATGATGATTTCAGCGACAGTTTTGGTGCAGGCAGGCAAAGGGACCAACGCGGCGCTGCCGTCGCCGTATTGGCCGCCAACCCAACGGACAACACCGTAGTCGTAAAGCGCTGGCACGATAAGCTGCGAAATGGCAGTTAGGGTGTTGGCGGTGCTTCGATTCTGTTCGCCATCGTCCTCGCAAAACGAGCGGTGTGCATCGCGTAGAGCCTGAATCACCGTGCGGATGTCGGTTTTCAGCAGATGCTCGACGAAACTCTCAGCCTTTTGTCCTTCGTTGAGACCAACCATTTTGTCAGCAATATCGGGCAGCTCTCGTTGGATGGCCATCCCTGCGCCCGGCGAGTTCCGAATTAACTCAATCAGCTTGCTCCGGGTTTTCTCGAAGTGCGCTGCCTGCTTGTCGTCGCCGATCAATTCTCTGAATCGGTCGTCTCGGTCGTCTTTGTGCAGCTTCCACATCGGGGTCGCGTGCAGCTTTTTGGCGCTGAAATTGGGAGGAGCGCTCCGTACCACGCCGAGGATCTTATGATCGACAAACACTGGCATTCCCGAAACTCCCTTCCAGCCTTCTTCATCCTCGGGAGCCGTCTCCACGGTCAATTCAAAATAGGACTCCTGCGAAGCCTTGGAGCACACCTTACCGATAAAACTGCTGGGGTTGCGTCGGTTGTCGTACTTGGTGGCGCGAGGAAAACCTTCGCTGATCCATTGCACCCCATCACGAGGCTGATCGCGGGAGACAATACCCCAACCCACTGCGTCGGGTGGCCGATGATGACAACGGATCAAGGCCGCATCTAATTCACCCTTGCTCTCCCAGACGATGTCGTCATCCGCAATCTCAATCCAGCCCTTGTCCTTATCATCGCTGGAGTGGAAGTAATGCCAGCGGATGGCTATCGGATAGCGTGGGTCTCGCCGGTTTGGAGATTCCGGGTGGAGGACGTGGCGTGCGGTGAGAATGAGATCCTTTCCGACTGGGTAACCGGTAGCACGCGCACCGCTCTTACCCTCAAAATCCTCTCCTTGCTCATTTGTCGTCGGCACGAAGACCGCAATCAGCAATGACTTGTCCATTCAAGCATCCTTCTCTTTGGCTAATCGCGCTGATCCTGATCAGAAACCAGTACTTCTTTCTTTCCGTCCGGTCCCACCGGCTTGAGCTTGAACTTGAGCTTCTGGGTCTGCGCCTTAGATATGCTGCCCGCCGCCTCGACAACGAATTTAACCCCACCGCCACCGCTCTTGGTGGTAACAACCTGTAACTCGACTTCAATGTCGATAACCTCGAACTTGAGATCCGAACCCCGGATCTTGCTCTGGGCGGTCAACAATTCCTTGCGCAACTGATCTACCACTTCCGATAATTCGATGCAATTTTCCATCACGCAACCTCTCTCTGTAACAGATTAAAATAACCTAGCACAGTATGTAACAAATCGAAATAATTTAGCACAGTATCTTACACACAGGCATCCATAAACTCTTATGTCATTTCTCACGAGAACCGGATATCAGGGTTCAATAGAATGTTCGCTCTAATTCTGCTTGCTAAAGTACCCTCGACAAAGATTGAAACCTGTCAATGAAAATAATCAAATATCTATTAATCAATAATTTAAATCGAGCAGGGTACCATGGTACATGTGACATTGAAAAATATGACCGAGGCGCCAGCCGTCGCCAACATCCACGAGTCCGCCAATCGTATCTGGCTAGCCGGTCTGGGGGCTTTTTCCAGGAACCAGGAAGAAGGCGAAAAATTGTTCCAGGCCTTAGTCAAGGAAGGCGAACAGGTCGAAAAGCGCGCCAAGGAAATGACGGAAACCAAGGTCGAGGAGACCAGGGGCAAGGTCGTCGAACTCCAGGGGAAGGCGACTCAACAGTTTGGCCGCCTGGAAGAATTGTTCCAGGAACGCGTCGCACAAGTGCTGCACCGCTTGGGCGTTCCGACACAGGAGGATATTCAAGAAGTGAGCCGGAGAGTTGAAGAATTGAATCAAAGCGTTCAGGCGTTGAAAAAGTAGCGATCCCGCGCTATCCGTCTGCATCAAGGCCCCGTAGCAACGCTATGGGGCTTTTTTATTTAGCGGCATGGGCAACGATGGCGCGCACCCGGTTCAGCCGCCAATGCGTCAATGCCCAGTCCAGAATTTCAGCCGGCGGCGCCTTCAACAGATCATCGGGGGGACATTGCCCCAAAAAACGCAGGGCTTGCCACAGCGCTGGACCAGGATTCTGATCATCCAGCGGCGGCGCGTGCGTCTGCTTGCTCAGCTTGTCGCCGCGCGCATCCACAGCGATCGGCAGATGGCCATAGCGCGGTGTCGGCAACCCCAACAGCCTTTGCAGATATAACTGCCGGGGCGTGGAATCCAGCAAATCCGCGCCGCGAATAATCTCGGTCACGCCCTGATCCGCATCGTCGACCACCACCGCCAACTGATAAGTAAACCAACCGTCAGCGCGGCGGAGCACAAAATCGCCCACCGCGCTGGCCAAGCGCTGATGGCGCTCACCTTGAACCGCGTCCTGAAATGTCAAACAGGCATCGCCCACCTGCAAGCGGAATGCGTGAGGACGACCGGGCTGGCGCGGACCGGCGCGGCAATTGCCAGGATAGAGAGGACTGCCATCCGCGCCGCGTTGACACCCCGCCAGCTCCCGGCGCGTGCACGTACAGGGATAAAGCCGCCCGGCGCGCGACAGCGCTTCCAGCGCCGCCTGGTAACGCTCGGTTCGCTGACTCTGAAACCACACGTCACCGTCCCAGAGCAATCCATAACTTTCGAGCGTTCGCAAGATCGCGTCCGCCGCGCCTGGCGCAGTGCGCGGGACATCCACATCCTCGATGCGCACCCGCCATTGACCGTGCTGAGCGCGCGCTTCCAGAAAACTGCCCAACGCAGCAATCAGTGATCCAAAATGTAATGGACCGGTGGGGGAAGGAGCAAACCGGCCACAGGCCGGGCCGGGTTCGGCAAGCATCGCATGGATCAGAATTCAACGGGGTCCTTCGCGGACCTCTTCCAGCGTCTTGCAATCGATGCACAACGTCGCCGTTGGCCGGGCCTGCATTCGCGGCAAGCCAATTTCCATGCAACAA
>JAGRHK010000201.1 GCA_020444985.1 Candidatus Competibacteraceae bacterium | reverse complement strand
AGACCATCCGGACAATAACCTGGAGCTTTTTGCAAACGATGATGAGAAATCCGAGGAGAATCCGGATGATTCTTCAAACGATCCATCCGATGCCCTTGCCTCCAGAGATCGCAACCGTTTCCAGTCTGCTAAAGCGGGCCTCGATCAAGGACAACTACAAACCCTGCAACGCCTGTTAACGCTTCTGGAGCTGAAGCCCGAACTGGCGCAAGCGATCGCGGACTGGATTGATCCCGACCCCGATCCGCTGTTTCCCGATGGCGCTGAAGACAGCGACTATACGATTCTGAATCCGCCTTATCTGGCTGGGAATCAGCCGTTCATCAACATTTCCGAATTGCGTCTGGTCAAGGGCATGGATCGGGAAGCCTATAACAAACTGGCGCCGCTGGTTTGCACGCTACCGCCGGGTACTGCATTGAATGTCAACACCGCACCGGCAGCGGTTTTAGCCGCTTTAAGCGACAATTTGGAGCCTGCTGACGTGGCGCTTCTGCTTCAAGATCGACCTGCCAATGGCTATAAAAATGTTGATGAATTTTTGAATGCGGCGAAAATAACCCTCAACGCAGAATTAAAAACGCGGCTGGGCGTTAGCAGTCAGTATTTTCTACTGCGCGCCGACGCACGGGTTGGCGAGGGTCATTCGTCCCTATCCAGCGTGATTTTTCGCGATGATCAAGGCGCTCGCATCCTGCAGCGCAGTTTTGGCTCCCAGGATTGAAAACCGTGCCCATCTCTCTACTGTTTTTTCGCCTTCTCCCTGCTGAACAGGGTGAGTGGCTGCGTCCCGATGACACGGTGCAACGTGGGCCATTATCCGAACTGGCGAATCAGCCCGGCAACGCACGTCTCATCCTGGTCGCGCCGAGCGAGGCCATTACGCTGCATCAGGCGCTTCTGCCTGGACGTAACCGCGCACTATGGGCGCGAGCGGTCCCCTATGCTTTGGAAGACCAATTAATCGACGATATTGAAACCTTGCACTTCGCGATGGCTCATGCAGCGGATGGCAACCGCCTACCGGTCGCGACGCTTGGCCATGCTGTGCTGCGCGACTGGCTGGAAACCTGCGCTCAGGCCGGACTCACGCCGACCGCAGTGATCCCGGATGTCCTGCTTTTACCCTGGCAGGAGGGCGATTGGAGCGTACTCGTGGAAAACGGACGCGCTGTCGTGCGCACCAGTCGCTGGGCAGGATTTGCGCTGGAGCAGGAATCACTCAACTTATTCCTGGAACAGGCCCTTGCCGAAGCGGGCGATGCCCAACCGCAGCGACTGCGCATCTGGGGCAATCCACCACCAGAACGCATTGCGAGCAGCATAACCTGGCAAATGGAAGAGGCGCCGGACAAACCGCTGTCGCTCTTCATGGCCGGTTATCAGCCGGCAACGACATTGAATTTGTTGCAAGGTCCCTACAGCCGGCAAACGCAATGGAAACGCCGCCTGCGGCCCTGGCGAGCCACAGCGATCCTGGCGGGCCTATGGCTGTTGCTGCAAGGGGTTGCCCTGGTTTACGAACAGCAGCAGTTGCAGCAGGAACAAATCGCTCTTGGGGCTAAAATGGAGGAAGTGTATAAAAACGCAGTACCGGGCGCGACCCGCATTGTCAATCCTAAAGTACAACTGGAAACCCGCCTGCGCGAGTTAACCCCAACGAACCCGCGTCGCGGCGCGTTTCTTGAGTTACTGCATCAAGGTGGACAAGCGCTTGCCGATTTTCCCGACATCACCTTGCGGAGTCTCAGCTACCGCGAGGACCAATTGGATCTGGCGCTGGAAGGCGGTAATCCAGCGACTCTGGATCAACTCCAGCAACGACTTGAACAGCAACCCAACATCCAGGTGGAAATGCGCACCACCCAGCGCGAAGGACGATTGGAAAGCCGGGTCATGCTAAAAAAGGCCGCCTCATGAAAGCATGGTGGGCGCATCTTGATATCCGGGAACAAGGGTTGGTCAGCGGTGGAATCGTGCTGGCGTTGCTAATCCTGGGTTATGGGCTGATTTGGGAGCCGTTTCAATCCAGCCATCGTCGACTCCAGCAGAGAGTGGCTGAACAACGCGCTGACCTTGCCTGGATGCGCCAAGCGGCCCAGGAAATCCAGCGTCTGAGCAACAGCGCCGGCGCGACGCAATCCCAGGCGACGGACGGTCGCTCGCTATTGACTCGGGTGGATCAAACCGCGCGCGCTGCTGGATTGAGCGCTGCCCTGAAGCAGATCACGCCACAAGGCGATGATAAACTCAGCGCCCGCCTGGATGCGGTTGCGTTTGACAAACTGCTCCCTTGGCTCAGCGCGCTGGAGCATGAACACCGCATCACGCTCATCAACCTCAGCGTGGATCGCACCGCAGCTCCAGGACGCGTGAACGCTCGTGTCATTCTGCAAGGGTCGCAACCGTGACATACCTTTTACGCTACGGTCTGCCAGGATTACTGGCATTTCTCCTGTTTTTACTGCTACAGGCGCCGGCCAGCCTGGTCACGGAACAATTGGCCAAACGGCTGCCGGGCTTCCGTGTGCAAACCGTCGAAGGCACAGCGACCGACGGCTCTGCAGAGAGCGTAGCTTGGCGCAGCGTACGTCTTGATCGGCTACAATGGACTTGGCGACCACTGGCTTTATTCACCGGATGGCTGGAATTTCATCTGCAAGTCGACGATCCTGAAATACAATTTTCAGGAAACGCAGCGGTCGATGCCAGCCGGCACATTCGTTTGCAAAAGCTGGTGGGCCGACTGCTTCTTAGCAAATTCGCTGTTTTAGCCCGACAACCTCAGTTACCCTTACAGGGAGTCATGGAATTTGATCGGCTGGATTTCCATTTGAATCCAGCCGGACAGCCCTCAAGTGCATCTGGTATGATTCGTGTGCTGGACTTAAAACTCACTTTGGGCCAACCCCTGATGTTGGGCGATTTCACGGCTCAAGTGAATTCGACTGACCTGAAAGGTATCCAGGGAGTCGTCAAGGACAATCATGCTCCGCTGATGCTGGAGGGGAATTTCAGCCTGCAACCCGATGGCCGGTACCGATTTAACGGTCAGGCAGCGATCCGTGATACGGAAAATCGCGCGCTTCGCCGAGCAATGAACCTATTGGGTCCGCCGGATGGGGATGGACGATGGACGCTCAGTTTTTCCGGTGTGCTGTCCCGATAAACCAAGAGTTGACCGACGACAGCGCCTGTTAACATCTTGTGGGACTCCGCAAGATTATCCATTGATAACGCAACCAGGGGGAAAGCGCCGATGCGACTACAATTGCGCGGATTCTCGATTATTTTAACGACGCTTATACTGGCTGCCTGCGCCAACCAGCAGCCCACGCCGTCACTGATCCGAACGCCCATCATGACCAATGATGCGACATTCCCGGCGCCGCCGGGATTGCAACCACAAATCGCATTCTGGCAAAACGTCTACGCAGTCTGGGGGCGTAATCAAGTTGCCTTACACGATGATCGTCACATGGATTTGATCTATACGGTGCTGACTTTGCCCGGTCCGGTTGGCCAGAGCTATAGCACCGAGCAGAAAGCCTTCCTCCGGGATCATTACCAGAATTTGAAAGGCCTGCTCCAACAAGTCGAATCGAAGACCGCCGTCAACGCGCCGCTGACCCCGGCTGAACAGCGTTTGGCGAATTTTATTAAAGCCAGCCGCTCTGGCCCGGTCGCTCTAAGCGGCGCCAGCGAGCGTTTGCGCAGCCAACGGGGGCTGCGCGAACGGTTCAAGCGCGGATTGGAAATCAGCGGACGCTACGATGCAGCGTTCCGCGAAGTGTTCCGCGAAGCCGGCTTGCCTGAAGATCTGGCTTACCTGCCGCATGTCGAGTCATCCTTTCAGAACCATGCTGCATCTTCGGTTGGAGCCACCGGCATGTGGCAATTCATGCCATCAACCGCCCGGCAATTCATGCGTTTAAATACTGCTGTCGATGAGCGGCGCGATCCGGTGATCTCGGCGCAAGGCGCGGCTCGTTATCTGGGGAATGCACATGACCGACTGGAGAATTGGCCGCTAGCTATTACATCCTACAATCACGGCGTGGGTGGCATGGCTCGAGCGAAAAGGGAGGTTGGCGACAATATTGACGCCATCGTTCAAAATTACCAGGGAAGGAGCTTTGGCTTTGCCTCACGGAATTTCTACACGGAATTCCTGGCTGCTCGTGAGATTGCTCGCAATCCCCAGCGGTTTTTCCCAGAGGGTATCGCCTACGAGTCGCCGTTGAATCTTGACCGGATTCGCCTCCGGCAAGCGGTGGATGCTCCGACATTAGCGAGCTACTACGAAGTCAATCTTGATGAACTCATCGCTTTGAATAAAGCATGGAAAGCGCCAGTCCATCGTGGTGGGAAGCCGTTGCCGACGGGAAGCTTGGTTTGGCTGCCGGCAGGCACCATGATCCGTCTGGCTCAACGCGGCGCTGCTGCAAAAACGCTGGTGCTAGCCGAACCCGTCTCCACCGTCCGGC
>JAGRHK010000200.1 GCA_020444985.1 Candidatus Competibacteraceae bacterium | reverse complement strand
TGTTGAGTAATTTGCTACGCCGGGGCGATCTCGAAGGTAAGCCGGGTCAATCACTGTTATTATTCAACGTTCCCGAAGCCGTGTGCGAACGGGTATTGCTGGTTGGTTGCGGTCGCGAGCGTGAAGTTGATGATCGCCGCTTTCGCCAAATCCTGACCCATACGGCAACCACACTGAACGAGACGGGCGCGACCGAGGCGACGATCTACCTGACCGATATCACCGTCAAAGGACGTGATTTGCGTTGGAAAGTTCGCCAGATGGTCGAGACCATTGAGGAAGCGGAATATCGTTTTGATGTATTGAAAAGCAAAAAGGAAGCGCCGCGCCGACCCTTGCGGAAAATCAATATCAACATTCCCGGACGCAAGGAACAAGCGGATAGCGAACAGGCGATCCAGGAAGGCATGGCGATCGCCGCTGGCGTCAAGCTGGCCCGGGATCTGGGTAACATGCCGCCCAATCTCTGCCACCCGACGTATTTGGCGGAGCAGGCACACGCCCTGGCGCAGGAGTTCTCGACGTTGCAGGCGCATATTCTGGAAGAATCCGAGATGAAGCAGATGGGGATGCATGCCCTGTTGGCGGTGAGCCAGGGCAGCGCCCAGCCGGCCAAGCTGATTCGTCTGGATTATCGGCAGGGACCGCCGACGCAAAAGCCCTGTGTGCTGGTCGGCAAGGGCGTCACTTTTGACAGCGGCGGCATTTCCCTTAAACCGGGGGCGGCCATGGACGAGATGAAATATGACATGTGCGGAGCCGCCAGCGTATTCGGTGCGCTACGGGCTTGTGTGGAATTGCAATTGCCGCTGAACGTGACCGGTTTGATCGCGGCGGTGGAAAACATGCCCAGCAGCCAGGCAACCCGACCCGGCGACATCGTCACCAGCTTGTCCGGTCAAACGGTGGAGATTCTCAATACCGATGCCGAGGGGCGCTTGATTCTATGCGATGCATTGACTTACGCCGAACGGGATGAACCCGCTGCGGTGATTGACATCGCGACGCTGACCGGTGCCTGCATCGTCGCCCTGGGTCGTCATCCGCATGGCCTGTTCAGCAACCACCCGCCGCTGACCCATGCGTTGCAAGCTGCCGCTCATGCGTCCAGCGACCGGGTTTGGGAGCTGCCTTTGTGGGAGGACTATCAAGAAGGTTTGGACAGTAACTTCGCGGATATGGCGAACATTTCCAGCGATCACGGTGGCGGAGCCGTGATCGCCGCCTGCTTTCTGTCACGCTTCGCCAAAAAGTTCCACTGGGCGCATCTGGATATTGCGGGTACGGCCTGGAAGACCGGCAAGGCCAAGGGCGCGACCGGGCGGCCCGTGCCGTTGCTGACCCAATATCTCCTGGACCGCGCAGCGGAGATCGACCGGGAGGACGCGCGTGCCGCGCATTGATTTCTATGTATTGCCCGACCATAAAGAAAATGGTCGGGCGCTTTTGGCGTGCCGCTTGACTGACAAGGCTTATCGTCTCGGTCATGCGGTCTATCTTTTCACAACTTCCGAGCTGCAAGCGGCGGCGCTGGACGATCTGTTGTGGACCTTTCGTCAGGACAGTTTCGTACCCCACGAGCGCTATCCGGCGGCCAGTGAGGATGCTTCTCCCGTACTGATTGGCGCGGCGCCGCCCGTAGAGGTTAACGCGCAGGTGCTGATTAACTGTACCGAGGCGTTGCCGATGGGCTTTGAGCATTACGAACGAGTCGTGGAATTGGTGGACTCAACAGCAGAGGTATTGGCCAAGTCGCGTGAGCGGTTTCGCCAGTACCGCGAACGTGGTTTCAATCCGGAAACACACAAGCTTTAAAACTTTAAACGACTCCAGTCCTGAAATTTCAATGATCTGCCGTAGTGTTCTCATCATCCTGTTGTTGAATCTGCTCGGTTTGCTATCGGCGTGGCCGACCCATGCTGATCCGACGTTGCCAGCCGACCCGGCCGACCCGGCCAAAGTTACGGAAGAGCAAAGCGCGCGTCGACAGATATTGCTCCAGGACCAGCAAATCACCAAGAGCACCCGTCTGGACTTGGAAAGCCGCATCGCTGAGCTGCCTCGTCAACTGGAAGCCTTGCAGCCCAATGAGGTCAATGAATCCATTGTCGAACAAGCTCAGGTCGATGTGAAATCTGCCCGCCTGCGCCTGGAAAGCATCACAAGCGATCTGGATAACGCGGATCTGCGCATCAAAGAATTGCGTAAAAATATCAGCGAACTGGAGGCTCGCGAGCAGCTCTTGAAAAATCCGGCCAAGGATATGGCCGAAGGCGTGGCCGACCGTGCTGCGCAACTGGAGCATACGCATCAGTTATTGAGTCAACAACACACTGAGTTGGATCTGGAAACCTTGAGTCTGACCAATCTGCAAAATCAGGTTGAAGTCGCCAACCTGCGTTTGGATCTCGCACAACAATGGCAGAAAGGGGTCGAGCAGGTTTTTCTTCAGCACCAGGAGCAAAGCCGGCAGGAAGCGCAGACCAAACTGATATCCCGCCTGCAAAATGATCTGAATGCGTTGTATGAGCGCGCTGCCGTCCTCAAAAAATATCTTTCGCAAAGACAAGAAGGCGCTTTGCCCATCGAAATATGGCAGCGCCAAACGACCGAACTCCAGACGGTTGAAGAACAAATCAATCTACTGAATCTGGATCGCCATCTGGCGGAGACCGCCACGGCGTTGGCGCAGATGAATGATCTACTGCAAAATCCGACTGCGCAAGTCGATGACCTAACACAAGGCATTGAGGAAACGAATAAAATAACTCAGGATCTCAGCCGCTCCCTGGAGTTATTGCAACAGCAGAACACGGTTTACCAGCAGCAGCTTCAGATCATCGAACGTCGCGGGGCATCAGGAACATCCGATCGTCACTTACACGATGAGGAGTTGAAGTTGGTTGACCGGTTACTCACCGAATTGGATCAACGGATCGGTCAAATCCAGAATCAACTGGCGCAAGCGCATTCCATCGCGGCTCAGTTGAACAGCTACCATGATAAACAGCTTCGGAAGGATTTATTGACGCGCCAACCCTATCCAGAGACCGCCGAAGCGTGGCGTCAACTTGCACAGGAATTGGCAACGACTCCCCGGGTTCTCGGCTATCAGGTGCGCCTTAGTGTTGAAACTACGCTAAAAAATCTGTTGAACACAACGACTTTTCGGCGGCTGGGTCTGGCAGCGCTGGAAGGTGGATTACTCTGGTTGTTGTGGATGGCGCGTAGCCGTCTGCGCCGGGCCATGCGGGATTTCGCGACCCCGGAAGCAGGCAGCAGTTTCGTATGGCAATGGATCGGCAATATCCTGGTGCTGCTCTGGGCGAATCTGCCGGGAATTGGATTTGCAACGGCGCTGATGGTGTTACTGTGGGTCGTTGAGGTTCCACAACCTGGATTGGGCATTTTAATGACGCTGGCCTTGCTCTGGCTCGGCATCAAGTTACCAACGACGTTAGCATGGCTCTTTCTGGTCTCGCCGCGCTTGCCAGAAGACCGGCGAGACCCTGCCCTTTACCGGCAATTATTCTGGACCCTGATCTGCGGTAGCCTGATAACAACATTAGTTGTCCTGGCTTACTTGAGCGACTTGCCGGACAGCGTCGCCAATACTCTGGATTATTTGCATATGCTGTATGGGCTTTTGGTGGTCGCACCCGTCTTGCGCATCCGGCGATTGGTGATCGATCGACTCAGCGCCGACTATGGAGAACGCT
Organism: Candidatus Competibacteraceae bacterium; assembly: GCA_020444985.1. GTDB lineage: Bacteria > Pseudomonadota > Gammaproteobacteria > Competibacterales > Competibacteraceae > UBA2383. The sequence continues at coordinate 776 of JAGRHK010000200.1, read as the reverse complement.
TCTGGTTTGTAGCGTTGCGCTACAGCAGCCTGCTAGTGCCTTTATCGCTGCTGAGCGCCGCCACGCTGGGCTTGCTGGGTTACCTGCAACTGGCCTGGCTGGTTGCGGGTTATTTATCGATTTTCATCGCCGTCCTGATCGGCTGGATAGTGGTGCGCAGCTTGTTGAAAGACGCGGTGGTCGCGTTGAAAAACTTTGCAGTCACGCATTCGGGCTATGGCCTGCTCTGGACTCAGGATGTGATTACGCCGCTGCACCGCATCGCGAATCTGTTGCTTTTCATCGGGGCATGGGTAGCGCTGTTTCGCGCATACGGCTGGACAGCCGAGTCGGCCGTCATCGTATCGATCGGGTCTTTTCTGGGGCGGCCGCTGTTCACGCTGGGCGCGGCGGAAATTACCATTTGGCGTATTTTTGTCACGATTACGACGCTGGCGATCGTGATTTGGCTCGGTCAATGGAGCCGGGCCATCAGTTACCGCTGGATCTTGTCAAGCCTCAGTGATCTGGGGGTGCGCCACAGTCTATCCGTCTTTACCCAGTACACGGTGGTGCTCATTGGGGTGCTGATCATTTTGCGCATTGTGGGCATCGATCTGACCACGCTGGCGGTGTTCGCCGGCGCGGTCGGGGTCGGGATCGGGCTGGGGATGCAGAATCTGGCCAATAATTTCGTCAGCGGTTTGCTGCTGCTGATCGAGCGACCGCTGAGCAGCGGCGATATTGTTCAGGTCGGCGATCACTTGGGCGAGGTGACCAGTATCGGGATGCGCTCG
>JAGRHK010000001.1 GCA_020444985.1 Candidatus Competibacteraceae bacterium | reverse complement strand
AGGTTGTTGAAGAGCCGACTGCGTTATAATAGCGGCGACAAGAGTCGCGCTGTGGATTCGCCTAGCCGCTGGCTCAGCGTCGCCCGCCGACCCGGTTTAACATAGCGACTGGCGCAATGCAGGTCATTGGCGAAGCTACGGGCCAAACACGTCGCCAGTTTTGCATCGTAAAGCACCGCGATGACCTCAAAGTTGAGCATCAAACTCCGGTTATCAAAATTGGCGCTGCCCACTACGGCGATCCGTTCATCAACCACCATCAATTTGGCATGCAGCATCGGCGGGCCATATTCGTGAATAATAACGCCAGCGCTGACCAGTTCGTCGTAGTAACTGCGAGCCGCAGCGGTGGCCAGTCGCGAATCACCCTGTTTGGGCGTTAATACATGTACGTCCACGCCACGCAGTGCGGCGGTAATCAGCGCAGTCGTCAGCGCTTCGTTGGGGACGAAATAGGGCGTTGCGAGCAGCAATTGCCGTTGCGCGCTGGTAATGGTGGCGAAATAGAGTTTGGCGATGGCGTGGTGGTTGTTGTCGGGACCGGATTCGACAATTTGCAACCAATGGTCGGCCGTTTCGGCGAAACGGGGAAAGAATTCATTTTCAAAAGGCGCTTGGTCAGTGGCGAAATACCAATCCTCCAGGAAAATGAACTGCAGTCGGTGGACCGGCTTGCCTTCGATGCGCAGGTGCGTATCACGCCAAGCTTGGTTACTGCAATTGATCTGACTGCGATTGATCTGACTATGTTCATCACTGATATTGATGCTGCCAGTGAAACCAACCTGTCCATCACAGACGACAATCTTGCGGTGGGTGCGAAAATTGACGTATTTCAGGCGGAATCGACGCAGACCAATCGGGTTAAACCAGGCGATCTGGACTCCGGCATTCTGCAACGGCTTTAAAAAGCGGTGATTAATCCGGTCGGAACCAATCGCGTCGAGCAGCAGGCGCACCTGAACGCCGTGACGGGCTTTTTCAATCAACGCGTCGCGCAGGCGGACGCCGATCAAGTCGGGTTGCCAAATGTAGTATTCCAAATGAATGTGATGCTGAGCGGCCATAATGGCGGTTTCGATGGCCTCATAGCAAGCGTCGCCGGTTTCCAGTACGGTGATGCCGATTGCGGGCATGGGAGCACCCTGGCCGACCCGGGCCAGCAACAGGGCGATCTGACGTTCAAAGTCCGCGTCTGGAAAGCCTTCCGGGATTGCATGATCAGAGTGCGGATCACGGGTGGACTGAGTCAGGCGCTCACGAGCGCGGCCATAGCGCAGCCGGCGTCGATGCAGCCGGCGTGGACCGAACAGCAGATAGACCAAGAAACCGAAGTAGGGCATGAACAGCAACGCCAGCACCCAGGCCAGCGTCGCTGCCGGCGAGCGGCGCTCCAGGATCAATCCAACGACCACCAGCGCGATCCACAGCAACCAGGCCAGAGGCAGTAAGGCGATCAAATAATCGGCCATGTGTTCGCTTCCTACAGTTGTTCCGAGGCGAATTCCGCTAACCGCGACCGTTCTCCACGTCGCAGTGTGACATGTCCGCCATGCGGCCAACTCTTGAAGCGATCCACGACGTAAGTCAGACCTGATGTGGTTTCCGATAGATAGGGCGTATCGATTTGGGCGATGTTGCCCAGACAGATAACCTTGGTGCCGGGACCGGCGCGCGTGATCAGGGTTTTCATCTGTTTGGGCGTCAGATTCTGTGCCTCGTCGAGGATCAGATATTTGTTCTGGAAAGTCCGTCCGCGCATGAAATTAAGCGAGCGAATCTTGATCCGGCTGCTCAACAGATCGGCGGTGGCGGCGCGCCCCCATTCCCCACCTTCTTGTGGCGCCAGCACCTCCAGATTATCCATTAACGCTCCCATCCAGGGCGTCATCTTTTCCTCCTCGGTGCCCGGCAGGAATCCAATGTCTTCACCGACCGGCACGGTGACCCGGGTCATAATGATTTCCCGGTAGCGCTTGATATCCAGCACCTGCGTCAGTCCAGCAGCCAGGGTCAGCAGGGTTTTACCCGTCCCGGCGGCGCCCAGCAGGGTGACGAAATCGATCTCGCTATCCAGCAACAGGTTGAGAGCGAAATTCTGCTCGCGGTTGCGGGCAGTCATGCCCCAAACAGCATGACCGGGCGCAGTGTAATCCTTGAGGATTTCAATAATCGCCTCTTGGCCGCACTGTTGGCGGACAATGAAAGCCGGACTGTCATCCGCAGGCAGCAGGCCCTGATTCGGATGCCAAGTCGCAACTTCGGGGCCGCGAACCCGGTAAAAAGTGCGACCGCATTCCTTCCAGGAATCCAGTTCCCGGCCATGTGTGTCCCAGAAATCCACCGGCAGCTCGCAAGTGCCGCCATACAGCAGATTGACATCATCCAGCGTCTGATCGTTGTAGTAATCTTCGGCATGGATGCCGAGAAGGGCGGCTTTGATCCGCAGATTGATGTCCTTGGACACCAACGTAATCTGATGCAGCGGATGATCTTGTTGCAAGGTCAGGGCCATGCCCAGAATGTCGTTATCCGGAGCATTGCCCGGCAGCGGAATGGAAGGACTGAGCCGGGTGGGACGGGTTTGAAAATATAACCGGCCGCTGGTCGATGCGCCTTGTGGACCCTGTGCGCCAGGCAATGGCAGTCCCTGCTCGATTTCCTCCTGGGTAGCGCCCGTGATCAATTCGTCCAGGAAGCGGCTGACCTGGCGGACATTGCGGGCGACCTCCGAAACGCCTTTCTTGGCGTGGTCCAGCTCCTCCAGCACCATCATGGGTAAATAGATGTCATGCTCCTGAAAGCGGAACATGGCAGTGGGGTCGTGCATCAGCACGTTCGTGTCAAGGATAAACAGGCGGCATTCAGACATGGGAATATGATTCATCCCTTGATCGGCTCTAACACCGCATCCAGATTCAGGTCATCGCAAAAATCAAGGAATTCCTCGCGCAGCAGGGCGATGTGGGTATTGGCGGGAATACCGATGGCCAGATTGACCGAGAACATCGGCGTACCGGTATGGGGCGCGCTGTAACTGCGGGTCACCATATCCTCGATATTGATCGAACGACTTGCGAAAAAGCTGGCTAAATGGTGAACGATGCCCGGTTGATTGACGGCAACCACTTCAACCGCATAGGGCAGGACATCGCCAGCGACCACCCGGCTTTCGGTGCGCTTGGCGATAATGGTCATGCCCAGCGCCTGCTCCAACCGTTTGAGTTGCATTTCCAGTTTGGTCAAGGTATTCCAATTGCCCTGCACCATCAGCAGAGTCGCAAACTCGCCGCCCAGCACGGTCATGCGGCTGTCCGTGATGTTGCAATCGCAGTCCAGGATAGCCCGGGACAGTTCGTTGACCAGGCCGGGACGATCTTCTCCAAGTGCGGAAATGACCAGGTAGTTTTTCACGGGTGGATTCCTACGGGCAGAGAACAGGGTGGTGTAATAATGGCAGTGTACAGGTATCCAGCAGGGGTGAAAACGGTTCTCCGCTGTCTTAACGGGGGCGCTTGTCAAGCCCGTCGGGTATCCGTACCATGCGGCGATTGCGGGTCAACAGAGAGTATAAAATCATGTTTCGTGGCAGCATGGTGGCTATTGTAACGCCGATGCAGGCGGATGGCGGGCTGGATTTCGCGGCGCTGGAAAGTTTATTGGAATTCCATATTGAAAATGGAACTGACGGCATTGTTGCCGTGGGCACCACCGGCGAGTCAGCAACCCTGGATTTTGAGGAACATATTGCTGCGGTGCGCAAGGTGGTGGAGCAGGTCAGAGGACGCATTCCGGTCATTGCGGGCACTGGGGCGAATTCCACCAGCGAAGCGCTGCATCTGACCCGGCAGGCGATGGAGATCGGCGCGGACGCCTGCTTACTGGTTACCCCTTATTATAACAAGCCGACCCAGGAAGGACTGTATCAGCACTACAAATTGATCGCGGACCATGTGGCGATCCCGCAAATTCTCTACAATGTTCCTGGACGCACGGCCTGTGATCTGAAGCCGGAGACGGTCGAACGATTAGCCGACATTTCGAACATTGTCGGCATCAAGGAAGCCAGCACTCTGGAGCGCATTCAGGATCTGGTGCGTCGTTGCGGGGATCGCATGGGCATTTACAGTGGCGACGACGGTATTGCTGCGGAAGCGATGCTCAGCGGCGCTCAGGGAGTGATTTCGGTAACCGCCAACGTCGCCCCGCGCCTGATGCATGAGATGTGCATCGCTGCGCTGGCCGGGGATCGCGCAGGCACCGAAGCGATTAATCACCGGCTGGCTGAATTGCACAGGACGCTGTTTCTTGAATCCAACCCCATCCCCGTAAAATGGGCTGTGAACCAGCTAGACCTGATTCCGCCGGGAATTCGCCTGCCGCTCACGCCGTTTTCCGAGTCATTCCAGCCTGCGGTGCGGGCTGCGATGCAGCAGGCTGGAGTGCTGTAATAACATGACAACGCAATTTTTACATTCCCTGTGGCGCGCGATGGTGGGCATCCTCGCCGCAGCGTTAGCGCTAACCGGTTGTTCCAAGAGTTTCGACACCCTGTTACCGGATCGTCGTCCGGATTATCGGCAAAGCACAGTGACGCAGCCCCTGGAAATTCCGCCCGATCTGACGGCGTCAACGATTGACGATACGCTGATCGTGCCAGAGATCGGTCCGGCCGGGTCGGCCAGTCTGGCGACCTATGCCGAGGAACGCAGTGGGGTCCAGGCCCAGCAACCTGCTGCGGTGTTGCCGTCACAGCCTGGCATCACTCTGCAGCAGGATGGAGACCAGCGCTGGCTGGTTATCGCTGCGCCGGCAGACCAAGCCTGGCCTAAAGTTCGGGACTTCTGGATTAGTAATGGCTTCACCCTCAAACGCGATGATCCGACGATCGGTATTATGGAAACCGGCTGGGTAGAGAATCGCGCTGATATTCCCCAGGATGGTCTACGCGGTGTGTTGAAGCAATATCTGGACGTCCTGTACTCAGCGCCGACCCGAGACAAGTTTCGCACTCGCCTGGAAAGAAGTGAGGACGGGGCGAATACCGAGGTTTATCTGACGCATTACGGCGTCGAAGAAGTTGCGGTAGGCGGCGCCAGCGCCAGCGCCAGCAATACCTATATGTGGCAACGACGGCCCTCCAGCCCGGAGTTGGAGGCGGAAATGCTCAACCGACTGACCGTTTACCTGGGTGCATCAGAGAAGCGCGCCGAGATTCGGCAAGCCAAAGCGAGCACAACGCCTGCTGTGGCGCGCACTCGTCTGATTGAAGAGGATGGGGAAAGCCGACTGTTGATCAACGAGGGTTATTCGAGCGCCTGGCGCTTGGTCGGCCTCGCGCTGGACGGTAGTAATTACGCTGTAGAGGAACAGAATCGCAGCCAGGGTCTCTATGTCGTCGAATATCGCGACCCTGAGCTGGAGAACCAGAAGGCCGAGGATGAGGGCTGGTTTTCCAAACTGGCATTCTGGCGCAGTGGGAAGGCTGATGCGCCGCCGGTCGGCACCCGCTATCGCGTCCGACTGGCTGGACAGGGTGAACAGACGGTGGTGGTGGTGCGAGATGGCAACGACCGGCCGGACCATTCAGCCGGCGCTAAGCAGGTCATGGATGTGCTGCAAAAAGTTATTCGCTGATAACCGGGCCATCCCTTGAGCTTACGCATTCAACGCTTGCCGCCGCAACTGATTAGCCAGATCGCTGCTGGCGAAGTGGTTGAGCGTCCGGCGTCAGCGGCCAAGGAATTGCTGGAGAATAGTCTGGATGCCGGCGCTACCCGTATCGTTGTTGAAATCGAGCAAGGCGGCGTCCGCCTTATTCGGGTTCGCGACAACGGCTCCGGCATTCTAGCGGACCAGCTACCGTTAGCGCTGGCTCGTCACGCTACCAGCAAAATCGCCAGTTTCGACGATCTGCAACACGTCTCCAGTCTCGGCTTTCGCGGCGAAGCCTTGCCCAGCATCGCCTCGGTGTCACGGCTGACACTGACTTCGCGCACGGTGGACGAGGACACCGGATGGCGAGTTGGTGGGGATGGCGGCGAAGTTGTTGATGAACCGATCCCAGCATCCCATCCGATGGGTAGCACCCTGGAAGTCCGTGATCTGTTCTTCAATGTGCCGGCCCGCCGCAAATTTTTACGCAGCGAGCGGACTGAATTCGGCCATATCGAAGAAGCGGTGCGTCGGCTCGCCCTGAGTCGCTTTGCCGTCGGATTCAGCCTATGGCATAACCAGCGGCCCGTCTTGAATCTGGAGCCGGCAGCTCATGCAGAGGGAGGGACGCAACGCATCGGGGAGCTATGCGGTCGGGAATTTGTGGCGGCCAGTATTTTCTTCGATCGTAGCGAAGGCGGATTGCGACTTTGGGGCTGGCTTGGGTTACCCACCGTCTCGCGCGCCCAATCCGACTTGCAATATTTCCTGGTTAACGGTCGGCCAGTGCGTGACCGGGTCATCGCTTACGCGATGCGGCAAGCCTACCAGGATGTTCTCTACCAGGATCGGCAACCGGCGGCTGTTCTCTATCTGGAGCTTGATCCAGCGGCTGTCGATGTCAATGCCCACCCCGCCAAACACGAGGTCCGGTTCCGGGAATCGTCGGCTGTTCATGAGTTTATTCGGCGCACGGTGCAGACATCGCTTGCGGAAGTACGGCCTGGCGCAGCGCCGCCGCCGGTAGCTCAAGCCGTTGAACGGCTAGGCGCAGTCAGTGGAAATCGAGGCGGATCAGGCGCAACCGCCGGTCCATTTAGCGCCAACCAACCGCGGTTACCGCTGCATGTTGGAGAGCGGCTGTCGGCCTATGGTCAGTTGCATGCGGCTTCACTGCCGGAAACGCCTGCCGACGCTATTCGTGAAGTCGTTGCTAAATCACCGCCACTTGGTTATGCGCTCGGACAACTGCACGGCGCTTATGTTCTGGCGGAAAATGATGCGGGACTGGTGGTCGTGGATATGCACGCTGCGCATGAACGCATTCTTTACGAGCGGCTGAAAACCGCCCTGACTGGAGAAGGCCTTAAAACTCAGGCGCTCCTGACGCCAGTGACTTTGAACGTGACGCCGCAAGAGCGGGCATTGGTCGAAACGCATGCTCCCTTGTTCGCTGAGGCTGGATTGGAGTTGGCGATAATGGGGCCGGACGTCGTGGTCGTACGGCAAATTCCAGCATTGCTGGCAGGACTGGACATTGCCGGACTGGTGCGCGATATGTTGGCTGACTTGGTCGCGCATGAAACTAGCGATCGGGTTGAAATAGCCATTTTGACTCTGCTGGCTAGTTTGGCCTGCCACAGCGCGATCCGCGCCAACCGACCGATGAATTTGCTGGAAATGAGCGCTCTGTTACGCGACATGGAGCGCACCAATCACAGCGGTCAGTGCAATCATGGCCGGCCCACCTGGATTCAATTAACCTTGGACGAATTGGATCGGCTGTTTCAGCGTGGACGTTGACTCCAAGGCATCATGCGCCAGATGTCCAGGTTTTCTAACCTGAGCCGGAAGCCTGGAGCCGGAAGCCTGATATGACGGACTCCCGCCCCTTCGTCCTATTCCTGATGGGACCCACTGCCTCGGGTAAAACAGCGTTAGCCGTGGAACTGGTCCAGCGTTGGCCATTTGAGATTATCAGCGTTGATTCAGCGCTGGTTTATCGGGGCATGGATATCGGCACGGCCAAGCCCGACGCCGCGACGCAGCGCATCGCGCCGCACCGCCTGATCGATATCCTCGATCCTGCCGAGGCCTACTCTGCTGGCCAATTTCGCGGCGATGCCCTGCGTGAGATTGCCGCCATTCATGCCGTTGGGCATATTCCCTTACTCGTGGGGGGTACGATGCTCTATTTCAGGGCGCTGGAACAGGGCTTGGCGCAATTACCAGCGGCTGATCCTGAAGTGCGCGCCCGGTTGGCGGCCGAACTGGCCGAGCAGGGCAGCATTGTCTTGCACGCCCGATTAGCGAGAGTTGATCCCGTCGCAGCGGAGCGTATTCATCCTCATGATGTTCAGCGCATTCAGCGGGCGCTTGAAGTCTACATATTGACCGGCCAGTCGCTCACGGAACTTTGCCACCGTTCGCACAACGAATTATTGCCATTTCGCATCGTCAAGCTAACGGTGGCTCCTGCAGACCGCCAGGTGCTGCACGAGCGCATTGAACACCGATTCAGGGCGATGCTGGAGCAGGGTTTTTTGACCGAAGTGGGGCGTTTGCGGGCGCGTGGCGATCTCAATTTGCACAAACCGGCCATGCGGGCCGTCGGCTACCGGCAGGTTTGGGAATACCTGGATGGCGTTCTGGATTATGCCGCGCTGTGCGAACGCGGCGTTGCGGCAACCCGCCAATTCGCCAAGCGGCAGTTGACCTGGTTACGTTCGGAAACCGGCGTATTCTGGTTGAACAGCATGGCGCCTGATCTCCTTGACCAAATTGTTGCCCACTTGCATGAATCCGGCTTTTTCCCTAACACATCAAACCGGTTGTGTTAATATAATGAGTATTTCGGATCAGCCGCCGCCGCTTGTCAGGCGAATGAAGATAGTCGCAGGAATTTTGAAATTCCCTAGGGAAGCACCTCACGGGAACGTGATGGGCCGACCATCCGGCGAATAAACCTGGGGACTAGGCATGGATTCTGCAAAATGCCTAAACGGTTTTTCTTTTTTTTGAGAAACTTCAAACTTTTCGATTTTGAGCTTGATTTTGCGTTTTTGACCCATAACAACAAGGGAGCGTCGCGATGGCAAAAGGTCATTCTCTTCAGGAACCCTTTCTGAACGCCTTGCGTAAGGAGCGGATTCCGGTTTCGGTGTATCTGGTAAACGGCATCAAGTTGCAGGGACAGATTGAATCTTTCGATCAGTTCGTGGTGCTTCTGAAAAACAGCGTCAGTCAGATGATCTATAAACATGCGATTTCCACGATCGTGCCAGTTCGCAATGTGCGGCTGAATTTGGCCGCGGACGAAAATGGCGGCGTCGATCCATCCTGACGGTTGTCCAACGAAGCGCGGGAGGCCATTTGTTTGAGCGGCCCAGCGGCGGCGAACGCGCCGTTCTCGTCCATCTAACGCTGGATCGATCGGAAGAGAATGACCCGGGTTTTGTTGAATTCCAGGAATTAGCGGCTTCAGCGGGCGCAGAATGCACCATGTTGATTACAGGACGGCGGTCAGCGCCTGACTCACGCCTGTTTGTCGGGAGTGGCAAGGCCGAAGAAATCCGGGAAGCGGCGCAACAAGGCAACGCCAAACTGGTGATTTTCGATCATGCCCTGTCGCCAAGTCAGGAGCGCAATTTGGAGGCGTTTTTGCAATGCCGGGTCGTGGATCGCACCGGCCTGATCCTGGACATTTTTGCTCAGCGGGCGCGCAGTTTTGAGGGCAAGTTACAAGTGGAACTCGCGCAGTTGCGTCATTTATCCACCCGGTTAGTGCGCGGCTGGACTCACCTGGAGCGGCAACGTGGCGGTATCGGGTTGCGCGGACCCGGTGAAACTCAGTTGGAAACGGACCGGCGTCTGTTGGCTGATCGTATTCGGCAAATTCGCTTGCGGTTAGAGCGTGTCGAGCGACAGCGTGAACAAGGGCGGCGCGCACGACGCAAGGTGGACCTGCCGACGGTTTCGCTGGTCGGTTATACCAATGCCGGCAAATCCACCTTGTTCAATGCGCTCACTCAAGCCAATGTCTACGTAGCCGACCAGTTATTCGCCACCCTGGATCCAACTTTGCGGCGTCTGGAGTTGCCTGGGGTCGAGCCGGTCGTGCTCGCTGATACGGTAGGATTCATCCGTCGGCTGCCGCACGAATTGGTGGCGGCGTTTCGTTCGACCCTGCGTGAGACCGTTGAAGCCAGCCTGTTGCTACATGTGATTGATGCCAACCATCCCGATCGACATGACGCCATTTTGCAGGTTGAATCGGTATTAGCAGAAATTGGCGCGGCGGACACGCCACGCTTGCAGGTATTTAACAAGATTGATCGGAACAGCGAGCCGCCGCGACTGGAGCGGGATAATGAGGGGCGCGTACGCGCGGTCTGGTTGTCGGCGACGACAGGCGCGGGGCTTGAACTGTTGTCGACGGCGATTGCCGAGCGATTACGAGGAGGAACAGTGCATGGCTGGCTCTGTCTACCGCCGATGGCGGCGCGGTTGCGAGCCTGTCTGTTCAACTTGGGCGCTGTAGTCACCGAGCAATCTGGCCCCGCAGGCGAATGGCTGATCGAAGTGCGCACCTCGCGCGGCAATATGGACCGGCTCTGTCGTCAGGAAGGCTTGCGTGCGGAATGGGTGCGTTCGGGTTTTGAAATTTCGGTGATGAACCGTATTGATATGAACTTTGAGGTACGACATGGCCTGGAATGAACCGGGAGGAGGTAACCGCGATCCCTGGAGCGGTGGTGGTCGCGATCAGGGACCGCCCGATTTAGATGAAGTGGTTCGCAAGCTATCGGATCGTTTCAACAACTTGCTGGGCAATAGACGTAGCGGCAGCGGCGGTGGCGATAGCGGCGGCGATAGCGGCGCATCAGGTTCCGGATTGACCGGCATTGGCCTGATCGTCGGGATCATTGCCTTGATTGGTTGGTTGATTGCCAGCATCTATATCGTCAACGAAGGCGAACGTGGGGTTGTGTTGCGTTTTGGTCGCTATATGGAGACGACCTTGCCGGGGCCACATCTGCGGATCTTCCCCATTGATCAGGTAGAAATTGTTAACGTGGAGCAGCGTCGTTTCCGAGAAATCGGTTATCGCTCTGCCGCCGGTGGCGGGCGACAACCGGCTATCCGCTCGGTGCCGAAGGAAGCGTTAATGCTCACGCAGGATGAGAATATCGTGGATGTGCGCTTGGCCGTGCAATATCAGATCAAGGATCCGCGCGCATATCTGTTTAACGTTCTGGATCCCGAGGCGGTGTTGGTGCAGGTCGTGGAAAGCGCGACCCGTGAGACCATTGGCAAGAGCACGATGGACTTCGTTCTGACCGAGGGCCGCAGCGATATCGTAGCCGATACGCAATCCTTGAGTCAGGCCATTCTGGATCAATATGGCGCCGGCTTGCAAATCATCACCGTTGTTTTGCAAGATGCGCAGCCGCCGGAAGAGGTGCAAGATGCCTTTGCTGACGCGATTAAGGCGCGCGAGGATGAGCAACGACTGAAGAATGAAGCTGAGGCCTATTCCAATGAAGTGATTCCCAAGGCGCGTGGCCAGGCGGCGCGGCGCTTACAGGAAGCGGCTGCCTATAAGGAGCAGGTGATTGCTCAGGCTCAAGGTGAAGCCAGCCGTTTTGAGCAATTGTTAATGGCGTACCAACAATCTCCGGAAGTCACTCGCGAACGACTTTATCTGGAAACGTTGGAAACGGTGTTATCGCGAGTGAGCAAGGTCTTGGTGGATGTCGAGGGAACCCATAATCTTTTATATCTGCCCCTGGATCGGCTCTTGAAAACCGATAAAGGCGCGAACATGAGCAACGGTTCCTCCACAGGCGGTTCGCTGTTGGAAAATTTGCCGTCGTCATCGTCACCATCATCAATGGATGGTAGCGCGGCGACGACCCGCTTACGCGATCTGAATCGCAGCCGGGAGGTACGCTAATGGCCTTGCCACAATTGCCGGTGTCCCGCAATATCATGCTGGGCGCGCTCGCTGCTACCGGTCTGTTATTGGCGACCTCGTTATTCACCGTGGATGAAACTCAGACCGCACTCCGCTTCCAGTTAGGCGAGATCGTCGAGGCCAATTACTCACCCGGCCTGCATTGGAAGTGGCCGTTGATTAATAACATTCGCAAGTTTGATCGCCGATTGCAGACGCTGGATACCGACCCGGAACGGTTTTTGACTGCGGAGAAGAAGAATGTCATCGTCGATTCCTTCGCCATGTGGCGGATCGAAGATGTCCGTTTGTTCTACACGACCGTCGCCGGCGATCCTGCCCAAGCCAATGTGCGCCTTGACCAGATCGTCAAGGACAGCCTGCGCAGCGAGTTCAGCAAACGCACGATTCAGGAGGTGGTGTCGGGTGATCGTGAGCAGATTATGGAAACCTTGAGTCGACTGTTGCGTGAGCAAGCAATGCATCTAGGCATTGCTGCCGTGGATGTGCGCATCAAACGCATTGATTTGCCGGCAGATGTTAGCAATTCGGTCTTCAGCCGCATGAAAGCTGAACGGTTGCGGGTCGCCAAGGATTTTCGCTCCCGAGGCGCCGAGGCGGCGGAGCGTATCCGCGCCGATGCGGATCGCCAGAGTACGGTCATTTTGGCCGAAGCCTACCGAGATGCTGAACGCCAGCGTGGTGAAGGCGACGCTCAGGCAACGGCCATCTATGCTAAAGCTTATGACAAGGATCAGGATTTTTACCGTTTTAATCGCAGCCTGAATGCTTATCGTCAGAGTTTTAACAGCAGTGACGATGTGCTGGTGCTTGAGCCGGATTCCCAGTTCTTCCAGTACTTCAACCAGTCGCAACCACCGTCGCAATCGCAGTCGCAATGACCCGCGCAATTCGGCGACGGTTAAAAACCCACTCTCCTTGCCTGCTTGCAGGGGTCGTCTTGTCGGTTGGCAGGGCAAGGTTCGAGGAGAGGGGCGCTGTATTAGCGATCCGATATCGCCGCCATGTGGGATGAGCTGCTCGCGGCGTTTGGCTTGATGTTGGTGCTGGAAGGCATCTTACCCTTTCTCAATCCAGGCGCATTCCGGCAAACCCTGCACCGGATTTCCCACATGGAGGATCGCGTTCTGCGATTGGCCGGTCTGGGAGGCATGGGATTGGGATTGGTCGTGCTGTACTTTTTCCGCTGAGATGGGGCCGGGCTTGAAATCCTGATCCTGATAACCTTTTGTATTTCCGTCTCCCATGATCCCTGAAGACCGCTGGTTGTTACCTGAAGGCATTGAAGAAATCCTGCCGCCTGCGACTCATCGACTGGAGCAATTGCGTCGCAAGTTGCTCGATCTCTATCAAAGCTGGGGTTATGAACAGGTCATCCCGCCGTTGATCGAGTTCTTGGACTCGCTGTTGACTGGCGCCGGCGATGATCTTGAATTACAAACTTTTAAGCTGACCGATCAATTAAGCGGCCGGATGATGGGGGTGCGCGCCGATATGACCCCCCAGGTAGCGCGGATCGATGCCCATCTACTGAAACGCGCCGGCCCTGTACGACTTTGCTATATGGGCACGGTACTGCGGACTCGCGCCGATGGGTTTGGCGGTTCCCGCAGTCCTTACCAAGCGGGCGTAGAACTGTACGGTCATTGTGGCCATGAGAGCGATCTGGAAGTTTTGGCGTTGATGCTGGAAACGTTGCAGGTGGCCGGTGTTGGCGCGGTGCATTTGGATCTGGGGCATGTCGCCATCTTTCGCGAACTGGTTCGTCAAAGCGGTTTGGAGCCAGAACACGAAAGCATTTTGTTTGAGGCGTTACAGCGCAAGGCGCTACCAGAAATCCATGCGCGGCTGGCGGACTGGGCGTTGCCCACACGCTGTGCAGACTGGTTTTTGACCCTGGCCGAACTCAATGGCGGGCCGGAGGTGCTGGACGCAGCGGATAGGCAACTGGCAAGGAGCGGACCAGGTGTACAGGAAGCGCTGATGACCTTGCGTCGCCTCGTGGAAGCATTGCATCGACAGTGGCCGGATTTGCCTATTCATGTTGATCTGGCTGAATTACGTGGCTATCACTATCACACTGGCGCGTTGTTTTCCGCGTATGTTCCTGGTCAAGGGCAGGCCGTTGCGCAAGGCGGACGTTATGATGAGATTGGCCAGGTCTTTGATCGGACGCGGCCAGCGACCGGTTTCAGCACCGATTTAGCAACCCTGCTGTTGCTGGGTTCAGCCCAGCCGGAAAGCGCAGAATCGGGTATTTACGCGCCGCCGACCGGCGCTGCAGAGTTGGAGGAACAGGTCGCCCGGTTACGCCGTCAGGGCGAGCAAGTGATTCGTGCGTTGCCTGGAGCAGAAGTGGAGCCACGCGTTTTAGGATGCGACCGGATGCTGGTTCGCCAGCAAGGGAAATGGCAAGTTGTGTCGCTGACGGACTCAAGGTCTACGAATTCTCAATAGAAATTGAGCTTTTGTAGGAGCTGGCTTGTCAGCAATTCAATGAGTTATCGCCTGCAAGCAGACTCCTACGTCTCGGTATTTGGTATAACTAAGGAACCGGATATGGGCAAGAATGTCGTGGTCATTGGCACCCAGTGGGGTGACGAAGGCAAGGGTAAAGTCGTTGATCTGTTGACTGAAAATGCAGCAGCGGTTGTGCGGTTCCAGGGAGGGCACAATGCGGGACATACTCTGGTGATCAATGGCCAGAAAACCATCTTGCATCTGATTCCCTCCGGCATTTTGCATCATGGCGTTGCCTGCCTGATTGGCAATGGCGTGGTGTTGTCGCCAACCGCGCTACTGGCTGAGATGGATCGGCTGACGCAACAAGGTATCGCGGTGGTTGAACGATTGCGGATCAGCCCAGCTTGTCCGCTGATTCTGCCTTACCATATCGCGCTGGACCAAGCCCGCGAGCAGGCGCGCGGCGAACGAGCGATTGGTACGACCGGGCGTGGCATCGGTCCAGCCTACGAGGATAAGGTCGCCCGCCGGGCAGTGCGCTTAGGTGATTTGTGCGATCGGGAGCGTTTCGCTGCCAAGCTTGACGAAGTGCTGGATTTCCATAATTTTGTTCTGAAAAATTATTTCCAGACCGAGCCGGTCGCTTTCCAGCAGGTTCTGGATGAAACGCTGGCCATGGCTGAACGACTGTGCCCACTGATTGCCGATGTGACGAGGTTGTTGGATGCGCATCGCCAGCGAGGCGATAACCTGCTCTTTGAAGGCGCTCAGGGGGCGATGCTGGATATCGATCATGGCACTTATCCTTATGTCACTTCTTCAAACACGACGACGGGCGGAGCATCCACCGGGACCGGTGTTGGACCGTGCTATCTGGATTATGTGTTGGGGATAACCAAAGCCTATACTACACGAGTCGGCGGAGGGCCTTTCCCAACTGAACTGTCTGACGAAACGGGCGATTATCTGGCGGAGCGGGGTCATGAATTTGGCTCGACGACCGGGCGGCGGCGGCGCTGCGGGTGGTTTGACGCAGTGGCTTTGCGACATTCAATTCTCAATAATAGTGTGTCTGGACTGTGCGTGACCAAGCTGGATGTGTTGGATGGTCTGGACCGTATTCGCTTGTGTGTTGGTTATCAGTGTGGTTCTGAAGCGCTGGATCATGCACCCTTGGGCGCCGAGGCGCTGGCCAGTTGCACACCAGTTTACGAGGAAATGCCGGGTTGGCAGGATTCGACGGTCGGAGCGCGGCGTTACGAGGATTTGCCGGTTAACGCTCGGAATTATTTACAGCGCCTCGGGGAATTGGTCGACACGCCCATCGATATGATTTCTACAGGACCCGATCGGGCGGATACCATTGTATTGCGCGATCCGTTTGCCGGGTGAGGGTATTGCCGCTTGTCCAGGCGATGGTGACGGTCCGTGATCAGTCGCGTTGCGCAGGGCGCGATCGCCGAGGATTTGGCGCTTCGCTATCTGCAGGAACAGGGTTTGATTCTGGTGACGCGCAATTTCCGCTGTCGCGCTGGCGAATTGGATTTAATCATGCGCGATGGCGAGTACCTGGTTTTCGTGGAAGTGCGCAGCCGTCGTTATGTCCGCTACGGTACCCCTGCGGAGTCCGTGACTCGGACGAAACAGAAAAAATTGCTGCGCACCGCAGCGCTTTACCTGCAACGCCACCGTCTCGATCCGCCTTGTCGCTTCGATGTGGCGGCGGTTTTCCAGTGCGGCGGCGAACCACAAATTGAATGGATTCGCGATGCCTTTCAACTGACTTGAGTCGCGGCGTAGAAACCCGGTTAAATCTAGACTCAACTCTCCACCAATCGACCTCGCTCCAGGCGCGTCCAGCGCTGGGCAACGCGAGCGAGCAAACCCTCGTCGTGGGAAATGACGATCATCGCCTGGGGCAACCCAGCGAGGATGGAGATCAGCCGCGCGCGGGTCTCTGCATCCAGCGCATTGGTCGGTTCATCGAGCAGCAATACTTCGGGATTCATGGCGAGTACGGTCGCCAGCGCCACCAGCCGCCGTTGTCCTCCCGATAACTTATAGGTCACGCGATTCTCAAAGCCGTCCAGGCCCAGACGGGCCAGGGTGTGGCGAACGATCATCCGGGTTTCGGCGCGACTTTTACCCAGATTGAGCGGTCCGAACGCGACATCCTCAGCGACCGTAGGGCAGAACAGTTGATCGTCCGAGTCCTGAAACAATAGACCAGCCCGGGGCCGCACCTCCATGAAGTCTTTTTCGTGAATGCGCGGGCGTCCAAACGCTTCTACCCGGCCCGCCTGTGCTTTCAACAATCCCACCATCAAATGCAACAAGGTCGTTTTTCCAGCGCCGTTAGATCCCGTCAGCGCCACCCGATCGCCAGCGTGTAGCGTAAAGTCCGCTCCCGTCAGCACCGGTCGCCCGGAGTCATAGGCGAAATGGACATCGGACAACCGAAAGAGCGGTTCGCTTACCAATGCACAGACTCCAGAGCAATTAGGGCGCAAGCTGCGGTAACCGACAATCCAGCGAACGCGTAGTCGCGCCAATCTACCGGCGCTGCTTCCGTCATGAGGTGGAAATGCCCCTGGAATCCGCGACAGCGCATGGCGGCCAGGATACGCTCGGCGCGTTCAATACTGCGCACCAGGAGCATCCCGAACAGGTAGCCGACGCTGCGCCAGGTGTGCGGATCACAGCGCGGGCGAAAGCCGCGCGCTTTCATGGCGGTCCGCAGGCGGCGATATTCACGACCCAACACTTCAATATAGCGCACGGTGAACAAGAATAAATGTACGAACTTGAGGGGCAAACGAAGTCGCGCCATGGCGTGGCCCAGCGCTATCGGCTCCATTGAACCGAGCAGCGCCATGATCATTAACAGGACAGCATTCGCTTTCAAGAGGATTTCAATAGCCCGCAACACGCCAGCATAGCTGGCGGCCATACCATTCAGCGAGAACATCGCCTCGCCCGGTATGGTGAACGGCAGGAAGAACAGAACAAACAGCATGAAGCCATCCAGTGCCGCCATTCGTCGCAGGGTCGACGCGAGTTCCAAGCGCGCTGTCATCGCGGCGCATCCCGCCAGCGCCAGGGCTGTCAACAACGGTGGAATCTGCGTCAACCCCACCACGGTTAACGCGAACAGCCCGCAAACCACCAGACGCAAGCGCCCATCGACCCTTGCCAACCAGGGTTCACGGGCGCGAAATTCCCCTGGATGCTCCTTTTGCAAAGCAGGGAGGTCAATGCTGACGCTGGCGCATGGCGCGCTGTTGGATGCCGATGTATTCAAGAGTGCGCTCTCCCATTCTCTCCGCTACGGTTGGGAGCGATGCGCGTCCATTCGACGCCGACGCTCAGCCAAGCCAAAGGCCAGACCACCAAGGCCAAGGATGTAACCGATGCCCCCCAATACGTCATGCCACCAGATTTTCTCCTGATAAGCGTCAAGCTGTTCGCGCAAGGGGCGGATTTGCCGGGCAATGCTCTGGTCAATAAACGCGCGCCAGTCAGCGTCCGAGGCGGGGAGCGCAGGCAATATCTTTTTGCTGGCCTCGCCGGTTTGCGGGAGAGAGGCTGGGAGGGAGGGGAGTAGACGGTCCGGTAATTCGTCTGCCTTAATTGTGTAAGTCGCAACGTGGCCATCGCCGCCGCCCACGGTGATGTGATGGTCGACTCGGCGTTTTGCTTCGACCGCGAAGCGACCTTCATCGTCCGTGATGGTGGTCGCGAGTACGTTGCCGTCGGCATCGGTCACGGTGACGGCTGCCTGATGAGGGCGTCCACCGGGAGTGAAATAGGCGTAACCCGCTAGACGACTCCCCTCGGCGGTAGCGAACACTTTCAGCTTGTGGGTCCAGGTCGGTTCGGAGACGACCGACAGACTGATGGCGAATACGACAAGACCAAGGGTGTGGTTAGTCATCGTTCATCTCCGTACTGGCAAAGCCTAGAACTTCGGGTTTAACCTGCAGCAACAGGCTGATGACGGCGGCAGTGAAGATCGTTTCAATCACCGCCACCGGAATATGCGTAAAAACGACCAGTTTGGCGGCAGTCGCGAACTCCTGACCGGACAGCGCCAGCGCCAGCGCTACAAGCAAGGCCGTCAACATGACCCCGATCCCTCCCGCCAGACCTGCCGCTATCAGGGTTCGGCGACGATTGCCGGAGCAGGACAGGGCGACAAACAGCGCGCGACAGAGCACGGCTGGTAAAGCCATATTCATCACATTGACGCCCAACACGATCAGACCACCGAACCCAAACAGCATGGCTTGCAGCAACAACGCTACCAGCAGGGCTGGAAAGGCCGCCCAACCCAGCAGAATGCCGGCCAGGCCATTCAGCATGAGATGCATCGACGACAGCCCGACCGGGAAATGCACCAGTGCGGCAACAAAAAGCACCGCCGACATTAAGGCAACTTGCGGGATGCGCTCGGTTGCCAATTGCCGAAGGCCGTAAGCGCAGCCGCTCAGGGAGACGGCAGCGCCGACCAAAAGCACAGGGGCGGAGAGTACGCCATCAGGAATATGCGCCATGCGGATCTCTGAAGCCAAGTTCCCCGGCTATTTCATGTCGACGGTCTTGACCCAGAGGGTTCCGCCCAACTCGGCATCAGCGGGCTGGCCATCCGATCCCTTGATCTGGCCATCGACGAGCACATTGAAGCCCCACCAACCGGCTTTCGGCATGGCGTAAGCGAATACGCCGCTACCGTCGGTTTTAACTTCCTGGGTAATGAAAGGATCGGCGGGCGCTTTGATGGAGCCGTCATTCACCCACGCAATTTCCACGCGCGCGAACGGTAGCGGCTGGCCATCCTGGCGCGCCAGCCCCCGGAAGATGTTGCCCGTCCACAGCCCGTAAGGACGGGTCAACGGTTCGAGGTCCATCGGCAATCCAACCCGATGATCCCAACCCGCCCCTGCGCCGAAATCCACCACCACTTTGGTATAGTGAACGAGAAAAAGCTGCTCGGTGAACTCCCAGTAAGGGGCGGGTTCAAGATAAAACACATAATCACCCGGTTTTTTGATCAAATAAGGGGCTTCAAACGCCTTTTTGCCATCGCTCTTCACCGGGACCAAGGATGCGCTAAGATCAATCTTCTCGCCATCGACCAACACCCCAAACTGGACGGGTTGGCCCATGTCCATGACCGGCCCGCCTTCCATCGGGTGGGTGAATGCTGCGGTGAGTTTGACCCTATGGTCGCCTTGATCGGGAACGATGTCGGTACTGGGCAGCAAGGTCTGAAAATGAGCCTGAACGATGCTTGGCGCGGCCAGTGTTGTAGCGATAAAAATAAAGGGTGCGAGTCTGGATAGAGCAAGCATTGAGCCTCCCCAACAACGGTATGATGATTTTTTTATTCTTCATACAAAACACCAACACCTTTGTCAACTCATCCCGCAATCATTCTCCTCAATGACTGTAACCGATGGAGGCTGCATGGAACGTGTGACGATATCCTTGGACGACAAGCTGCTGGAAGCATTCGACGCCTATATCAAAAGCAAGGGCTACGAGAACCGTTCCGAGGCGATTCGCGATCTGGTGCGACAGCGTCTGGAGCAGAACCGGTTGGAGGAGAACCAGGCTGAACATACGATTGCCTGCCTTTCCTATGTTTATAACCATCATCAACGCGAGTTGGTCCGCCGGCTTATCCAGACGCAACATGCTCGCCACGACCTGACGTTATCAACGCTGCATGTCCATCTCGATCATGAAAACTGTCTGGAAATCGTTGTTCTTCAGGGCAACACCCTGGATGTTCGCCATATTGCTGAAGCGACCATCGCCGAGACGGGGGTGCGTCATGGCAATCTGCATCTCGTACCTGTCGAGAAAGTCACCAATCAGCAGGGCCATGAGCACATTCACCCGAAGACCTGACGTTATTTAAAACGGAGGACTGCTGAATATTTTGTTATGCAAGACTCGGTAATGACCGTTTTTATCCAGCTTGGTCTGTCTATTATTTGCAAGGATGCTTTAATGAAGTGACTCCATAGGAAACCATCATGTCCATCCGCGATTGGCCCGATGATGAGCGCCCTCGGGAAAAATTACTGCAACGGGGCGCCGCTGCCCTTTCGGACGCTGAATTGCTGGCGATTTTTCTACGGGTCGGCGTACCGGGCCGCAGCGCGGTGGATCTAGCCCGCGACATGCTCAAGGAACATGGCGGCTTGCGCCAGTTACTGGAATTGGATGAAGCCGCGTTCTGCGCGACGCGGGGTCTCGGACAAGCCAAATATGTTCAGCTACAAGCGGTGCTCGAACTCGCTCATCGCCATCTGAAAGACACCCTGCAACGAACCGACGCCATTCAGAGCGTGGCCGATACCCGCCGCTACCTGATGGCCAAGATGCGCCATCATCCACATGAAGTTTTTTCCTGCCTGTTTCTGGATAACAAACATCGGGTCATTCAGTACGAAGAATTGTTTTTCGGCACCATTGATAGTTCCGCCGTACACCCGCGTCAGGTTGTGAAGCGCGCCCTGCACCATAACGCCGCAGCCGTGATCGTAGCTCACAACCATCCTTCCGGGGTTGCCGAACCGAGTCGGGCGGATGAGGCGATAACCTTGCGATTAAAGGAGGCTCTAGCCACGGTCGACGTCCGGTTGCTGGATCATGTGGTGGTCGGTGACGGACAGACCGTGTCGTTGGCGGAACGGGGGGTGCTATAGCTCCCTCTGGACTCGGAGGGTGAGCAGGGCGAAACATCCTATTGGCTTTTTAAAAGCACCTTATTTTGATTAAGAGGAAAAAACATGATCCGAGAATGTCCTATTGCGACAGCTCAGCAATCACTGAGCCGACTGATTAAAAATATCGAACCAGGCGAACATGTTACGCTCACTCAACGTGGGAAAGTGGTTGCTGTATTACTGACGCCTGCCGATTATGCCCGTTTAACCGCAGCACAACGTCGTCCGTGGTGGGAAGTCATTGAGAAATTTCGCGAACAGGGTGATGGCGTCGATCTCAGTGATCAGGAGGTTGATTCCTGGCGAGATCGTAGTCCGCCACGAGAAATTAATCTGTGAAAATGCACTATTTGCTGGATACCAATATCCTGTCAGAGCCGGTTAAACCTGACCCGTCGCCAATGGTCATGGAAAAGTTGAAAAGAAATCGGGATCAATCCGTCACGGCCGCCCCGGTATGGTTTGAACTGGTCCACGGTGTAGAGCAACTACCCCCTTCCCATCGCCGGGATCGATTAGCGCGATATCTACAAGAGCTAGCTGCTTCTGACCTACAGGTACTGGGATATGACCAATCAGCAGCACATTGGCACGCGCTGGAACACACCCGTTTACGTGCTAATGGTCAAACGCGACCGTTTATCGATGGACAAATTGCTGCAGTTGCTGCGGTGCATGGGTTAGTGCTGGTTTCGCGCAATCTCATTGATTTTCAGATATTCTCCGGCTTAATCGTGGAAAACTGGTTTGCTTGATGAACACTTTTTTACGCGCTCTAAAACCCCCGCGCCTCCCGTATGCGCTCATAAGCAGCGGTGATTTCCCGGGTTCGCTCGGTAGCGCGCGCCATTTCCGCTGGTGAAACGCCACTCGACGCCAACTTGTCAGGATGGTGTTGCCGGATCAGGCGGCGGTAGGCCAGTTTAATTTCCTCGGCGCTGGCCTCACGTTTCAGGCCCAGTATGCTATAGGCATGACTCAATGAGTTGACCGAAGTAGTCGGTCGTTGACCATTGCTCCGACGTTCGTGCGGCCCGCCGGCTCCAGCGCCGCCAAAACCGCTCTGACCCGACTCATGCGCCCAGCGCTGCGCGCGAAACAGGGTGTGCAGAGTTTCAAATTGCAGGTGATGAATACCCAGCCGTTCGGCGATGGCGGATAAGCGCGTGTGGGTTTGGGGATGCAGCCCGCCATCGGCGTAAGCAACATTCAGCAGTAACTGCAACAGTTGTTGCAACATGGCTGGATAAGCACGGCAGGCGCGCCGAAAGGTCTCAATCACACCTTCCACGGCAAATTCCGGTTGCTTGCCTGCGGTAAAGCCCTCCATCGCGGCTTGGCGCTGAGCGGCGTTCAACCGCAGATGATCCATGATGGCGCGCACCGCAGCAATTTCCCGTTCTGAAACCCGTCCATCAGCTTTGGCAATATGCCCCATGATCTGGAATGCTGTGGTGTTGAACACAGTCCGCGCCTGATCATGACCGGCCGCCCCGGATGTTGACGATGTAGCGGTTTGCTGTTGCGCCTGATCAAAATTATGGCCGACCGCTGCGCCCAGCAGCGCGCCCAGCGGCCCGCCGACCATGAAACCGAAAGCTCCGCCAAACAGTTTTCCCAACACGCTCGATTAAACCCTCATTGCCTCAGCAGCGCGGCTCAGGACTTCAAATACCGCTCATCATCATAAGTTTTCAGCCAATCCGGCCGCAGCCCGATCAGCACCGTAATGACCATACCGTTAATCAGCCCCTCCGGGAACAGGTAGAGCGGCAGGAAAGGCAGGTATTCGCGGCTGATGCGGGCAAAAGTATAGGTTTCCGTAGCGACCAGCAGAGTCACCAGCGCCAAGACGGTCACTCCGGCGGCCAGCATGGCGTTGAAGAAGGCGCATAGGAAAATATAAATGAAAAGATGGTGGGGTAGGTAGCGGTCCACCAGCACATACACGCCATAACTGACCGAAACCGGTAGCACGCCAAGCAGCAAGGCATTCATGGCCAGCGCCGCCCAGTCGCCGTGCATGACCGTCACCGCCAACATGATCAGACTGGCGCCGATCACTCCCAGCGACCAGCCGAACATCAGGGTATAAACCGTTACGCCGAGCAGGTGAAAACCGAGCGCCGGACGCACGCCGACCTCAAAAATCCATATCAGAAACAAGGCAATGGATGCGCCCATAAAGACATGCTGGAGCTTGGGACTGGTCAGCAACGCACGCCAGGGCGCAACGCGCACGGCATGGATACCAATCGCCAGCCAGATGAAGTTGGCGAAAAATAGCAAATCGGCAGGTAACAACGAATCCGTCAGGTTCATCGCATAAGCATACCTTAACCCGCAAGTAAACGGTTTGCGAAATGTGGGTTTAGTCGGTCTGCCCTTGCGGAAGGTCGGACGCGCCCATGGACATGCAAAACAGCGACGCTGATGCAGAAGCCGTATTAAAATGTGTGCCATGAATGCTTTGCTTTATTCAGGCCAGGAGTAACCCGCGTATGAGTGTTTCCGATGCCGCCGCTGTACCCGAGATCGCCAGCCTGCCGCTCGTTTATCGCGGCAAGGTCCGTGATTTGTATGCTGTGGATGATCAGCATCTGCTGATGGTGGCCAGCGACCGACTGTCAGCGTTTGATGTGATTTTGCCGACGGCGATTCCCGGCAAGGGAGCGGTATTGACCGCGGTCTCGAACTTCTGGTTTAAGCGCACTCGACGCATCGTCCCTAACCACCTGCAACTGGCTAGAAAAACTTTGGAGCAGGCGCTGCCAGATCCCGACGAGCAGCGTGACCTCGCCGGTCGGGCGGTAGTGGCGCGATGGCTTCAGTGCTTGCCTGTGGAAGCGATTGTACGCGGCTATCTCATCGGTTCGGGTTGGAAGGATTACCAGCAAAGCGGCAGGGTCTGCGGGATTCGCCTGCCGGATGGATTGCAACTGGCGGACCGCCTGCCCGAGCCAATCTTCACTCCCTCTACCAAGGCCGCGCTGGGCGAACATGACGAAAATGTGAATTTTGATCATGTTGTGGCCAGGATCGGACGGGATTTGGCGGAACAGATGCGGGAGATCAGTCTACGGCTTTACCGGGAAGCGGCGGACTACGCCTTGGCGCGAGGCATTATCATTGCCGACACCAAGTTTGAATTCGGGCTGGACGAATACGGAAGTCTGGTGTTAATGGACGAGGTGCTGACCCCGGATTCATCGCGCTTCTGGCCGGCGGATCAATATCGACCCGGCGCTAATCCGCCCAGCTTCGACAAGCAGTTCGTGCGCGATTATCTGGAAACGCTGGATTGGGACAAACAACCCCCGGGACCGGAGCTGCCGCCGGAGATTGTCCAGAAGACCGGCGCCAAGTACCGCGAGGCGCAGGAGCGGTTGATCGGTCAGTAGTTTTTCACCTTCATTGCGCTACACCGCTGTCTGTTTCTGGAATGGGAAAGCAAATTTCGTTACGCTACGGCATATTGCTTTTTAACGCTTTTCCATGCAGAGGTTGATTCCCACTATGGCCCTTGACGCCCAGGCCGCCACTCAGGTGGCGCATGTTCTTATCGAATCCTTGCCCTATATTCGCCGCTTCGCCGGCAAAACGTTTGTGATCAAATACGGCGGCAACGCCATGGAAAACGACGAG
>JAGRHK010000019.1 GCA_020444985.1 Candidatus Competibacteraceae bacterium | reverse complement strand
ATTCTCAACCATGTTCTATCGCTGGTTGTGTTTATTATCGCATTGATCGAGCTGATCATAATGCCACAAATGGCAAGCATGACGTTTTTTCTGATTGTGCTGATGACGGTCAGCGATGTAATCGCCGGTTTTACCGTGACGATTTCCACCGCCCGGCGGGATATTCAACGTCCGTCCTGATGTGCTGATGCCCAACTCTGAATTTACGCTGATTGATCGCTACTTCGCCGCACATCCTGTGCGACGTCCTGATGTCGCGCTGGGCATCGGCGACGATTGCGCCTTGCTGATGCCGCCTGGCGGCCAGCAATTGGCGGTGACGATGGATACTCTGATAGCGGACGTGCATTTTTTCGCTGCTGCCGATCCGGAGGGAATTGGCCATAAGGCGCTGGCGGTGAATTTAAGCGACCTGGCGGCGATGGGCGCAACGCCAGCTTGGGCGACCCTGGCCTTGATCTTACCTCAGGTCGATGAAAAATGGCTGGACGCATTTTGCCGGGGACTGTTTGCGCTGGCGGATCGGCATGGCGTGCAATTGATTGGCGGCGACACCACCCACGGTCCGGCGACGGTCATCACGCTGCAAGCCCACGGCTTTGCGCCGCCTGGCCAAGCCTTGCGCCGCGATGGGGCGCGCCCAGGCGATCGCATCTATGTGACCGGGACGCCAGGCGATGCTGGCCTGGCGTTAGCGGCTGCCTTCGGCAAGGCCACGGTGGCGAACCCATATGCTGACTATGTGCTCCTACGCCTGGAACGACCAGAACCGCGCATGACACAGGGCTTGACGTTGCGCGGCATTGCCAACGCCGTCATTGACGTCTCCGATGGGCTGGTGCAGGACTTGGGGCATATTCTGGAGCGTAGCCGCGTCGGGGCGCGGCTGGAGGTGGATCAGTTGCCTTTGTCGCCGGCGCTGTTAGCCTCTCTGGATCGCCAGACAGCGATCACGACCGCCTTGGCGGGCGGCGACGATTATGAACTCTGTTTCACCGTACCGCCGGAGCGTATTCAGCAGTTGGAACAACGTGCTGTGAACTGGGATTGCCGCTGCACGCCAATCGGCGTTATTACGGCAGAATCGGGCTTGCGGTTGCTCCAGGCCGATGGCTTGGCTTTTCGCCTGAACCAACCGGGTTATGACCACTTTCGGGTCACAAGCGACTTCCAGCCTTAGCGTTGCTCAAATCCGTCGGCGCAGATGAATGGGGGCAAAGGGTTCAACCTGAACCAGTTCCAACAATGCTTCGCGCAACAATTCCAGCACGGCCATGAACGTCACCACGACGCCTCGCCGGCCCTCTTCAGGGTGGAACAGCGTGGTAAAGGGAGTAAAGTGCAGATGATCCAGGCATTCCAGCACCTGACTCATGCGCTCACGCACCGACAGGGTTTCTTGCTGGATCTGGTGGCGACCAAACAGCTCGGCGCGGGTCATCACATCGCGCAGGGCATCCAGCAAGTCCGCCAGGTTGACCGGCGGGGGTTCGCGCTGGAGTTGGCGCTCAGGCGGCGCGCCGCTGGCGGTGAATACATCGCGCTCCAGACGCGGCAGCGCATCCATGGCGAATGCCGCCTGTTGGAAACGTTCGTACTCCTGAAGGCGACGCACCAACTCGGCCCTTGGATCGAGTTCCTCGGCTTCGGTTTGCGCCGGACGCGGCAGTAACAGGCGCGATTTGATCTCGGCCAGCCAGGCGGCCATCAGCAAATATTCCGCCGCCAGTTCCAGCCGCATTTCCTGCATCAACGTCAGGTATTCCATGTACTGCCGGGTGATTTCGGCAATGGGAATGTCAAGAATATTGATATTCTGGCGTCGTATCAGGTACAAAAGTAAATCCAGCGGTCCTTCGAAAGCATCCAGGAATACTTCCAGAGCGTCTGGCGGAATATAGAGATCCTGCGGAATGCGGGTCCAGGGCTGCCCACCGACCTTGGCAAGGGGTGAGACATTGGCGATGGCGTTCATCAAAGCTCATTGACTCTATTGCGTTAAAAATCATTATACGCACAAAGTGAAAACAGCTCTTAATCCACAAGGTCAAAAATGAATAAACAATTATCATTAAAGGATATTTTTTCGATTCAAAAGGCTGAATCCTGATGCTGGGGACACTGGTCAACACTGGTGCGGTGGTTGTCGGAAGCGCTGTTGGGCTGACGGCGGGAACGTGGTTGCCAGAGCGGATCAAGAGCATCCTGATGCAGGCGCTCGGGCTGGCGGTGGTCGCCATCGGTCTGCGCATGGCCTTGGAGGCGCAACATGCGCTGCTGGCCATTGGGTGCTTGCTGCTCGGTGGGGTCACGGGTGAATTGCTGCGTATTGAACAGTGTCTGGACAACCTGGCTGAAACCTTGCGGCGCATGCTGCGCTCCGATTCCAGCCGTTTTGTTGAGGGCTTTGTCACCGCCAGCCTGCTCTACTTAACCGGAGCGATGACCATCGTCGGTTCAATCCAGGATGGCACCCTTGGCGACCCGAGCGTGTTGCTGATTAAGGCGCTGCTGGATGGAGTGGCTTCAGTCACGCTGGCCTCGTCGCTGGGAATTGGAGTGATGTTTTCGGCATTACCCGTGTTTCTGGTACAGGGCAGCATCACTCTGCTGGCAGCGCAGTTGGCTTTTCTGTCGCAACCGACCGTGCTGGATGCGATCAACGCTACCGGCGGCCTGCTGATTTTAGGGATTGGCGTCAATCTTTTGGAAATTAGCCGGATTCACATTGGCAATCTATTGCCGGCGCTGCTCTACGCCATAGCCGGCGCATTGCTATTTCCTTGAGATGTACTGTTTTTCATCTCCCAGCGCCCGCCGCTCGAAGCGCCCCTATCTTAACTGCGAATGCTCATGGATAACGATGGACTTGAGCGGAAGAAAGGGCATGAAAAAACCCGCGCTTGGCGGGTCTGGAAATCGACAATGGAGCGCAGTGGACTAGAATTTGGCGGAGAGAGAGGGATTCGAACCCTCGTTAGAGTTACCCCTAAACAGCATTTCCAGTGCTGCGCCTTCGACCGCTCGGCCATCTCTCCGAATACTGCTGCTACCTCAATAGTAAGGTGGGGGAATATACCCGAAATAGCCATGCTAAGGCAAACCTTGGAGGCCGTCCTTACCACCTATCAATTCCTCATCATGGGGCAAACGCGGCAGGGCGACCTCACGAATGAATTTTGGAAGCCACTTCATTCAGTAATGAAACAATGTGATCGGACATATGCTCGACTTTAACGAGTTCGGCCTCAGCCTGATTCGTCCGCCCCGCTCTTTGCAAGGAAACCAGTTTCTTAATCCGAATGTGAAATTGGGTATGCTCTTTTTCCATCATCTGCATCTCGCCAAGGTGTCCATACTTCTCCAGACCGCTGGAATAAATCCACTTTCCCAAATCACACTCCTGGTGCGAAGTCAGTTGCGCTTCGGTGAGCGCCTCCCTGCCATTCAGAAAGCGCCGTAGCCGCGCCTTCCAAGCCAAATGTTTATTCGCCGCTGAGGTAAAATCGATAGTAGTTGACACGCTTTGGTCCAACTTAAAGAAATCTATCATCATATCCTGGAGTTGACGCGCTTGGTCACTCATCGATTGGCTGGCAGCAGCGGTCTGTTCCACCAGTGTTGTGTTATTTTGGGTAGCCTGATCCATTTGCAAAATAGCCTGATTCATCTGTTCGATACCACTGGCTTGCTCACCGACCGCAGTCGCTATCTCGGCGACGATGTCACTCACTTTCTGGACCGCCGTGACAATCGCTTTCAACGTCTGGCCCGATTGCTCGACCAAGTGGCCACCCTCCTTCACCTTATCCACGCTATGAGCAATCAGTGCCTTGATTTCTTGAGCCGAATCGGCGCTGCGTTGAGCCAGTTTACGCACCTCGCCAGCGACCACAGCAAACCCCCGCTCCTGTTCACCCGCTCTGGCTGCTTCCACCGCTGCATTTAAGGCCAGTAGATTCGTTTGGAAAGCGATTTCGTCAATGACACCGATAATGTTGGCAATCTGATGGCTACTCTGATCAATCGCTTTCATAGCGACTACCGCTTGATCCACCACTTGACCACCCTGTTCGGCTTGGCTCCTCGCCGCGCTCGCCAATTGGTTGGCTTGCCTGGCGTTATCGGCGCTCTGCTTAACCGTACTAGTGAGTTCTTCCATTGAGGCCGCCGTTTCCTCCAACGCAGCGGCTTGTTCCTCGGTGCGTTGCGCCAAGTCAACACTATTTTCGGCGACGTGGGCTGCGGTGGAATTCACCTGCAAGGCGGACTCGGTCACCTGGGTCACCATCCTTCTTAACTGCGTCGTCATGTCGCGCAGGGTGACATACATACCGGTCTCTCGTCCGGTATCGGTAAAGGACACGGTCAGGTCACCCGCAGCAATTTTGCCCGTGATCGCTGCCATCAGGTCCGGCTCACCGCCAATGGGTCGCAAAACCGACTGGACGATGATAAAACCGATGATCAATAAAACCAGGATGACCATCAAAGTGCTGAAGAGAACAATGGTCTTTAGTTGGTTAAGCGATTTTACTTGATCAACACTCGACCTATTCACCTCCTGCTGAATCTCTGCAACAAAGTGATCAACTTGATCCGTCAGTTTCTCTGCCGCCGCATCAAATTCCGCCATCAGGCGATTGCCACCCACTGGCCCCTGTTCAACATAGGCATGAGCCATACGCTGACCAGTTTCGTAGTAGGCGGCAAAGATCGGTTCCATCGCTTGGTAGCGTTGGACGTTTGCACGATCCAGTACCCGCAATTCCTGGAGTAAGTTTGTAAATCGGCGTGCGTTCTCTTCCGCTTTCTCAAAACCATCATCTAAGCCATTTTGGCCACGAGTTGCACTAATATCTGTTAGCCACTGCTGCACCTGAACGACTGCCAACTTGAGCGCGTAGGCTTTATTCATGATAGGCACCTCTACAGCAGCAAAGCTTTCCATCGTAGTGCTTGTAGAAGAGATACAGTTAAAAAATAATCCTATCTGCGCGATCAGAAAAACTCCCAAAAGGACCGCCATGAATACAAATTTTTTTGTCAAGGTTAGCGTTTTCATCTTACCCCCTAGCAGTTCTGAGGTAGGTTATGAGATGAGTTTAACTGAGATTGCAAGGAGATGATGGGAACGGTTCGGCGTTGGCGCTAGAAATCGAAGTGGGGTTGAGAGCGACGCACCCGACCCTGCGTAAGACGGTAATCACCAAGTTGGCTTTGGCGATGATGGCGGTTTTACCAGCGCAGACCCCGAATATGGCGGAGTAACGAATCTCTTACTCTTGGCGACGGAACGACAGGATATGCGCGAACAGTGCGAGTCGCTGGGACGTTGCATCCCTGTTCTCAGACTTCAAAAGTCGCGGTTTTCAATTAGAAGACACGCAGTAACGGGCCACCGATCAGCTCGACCGGCTGCTGCTGAGCATGGCGCTGGCCCTGCATGGGTGTGTACGGATTGGCCAAGGCAATGCCTGCGATCTGCCAACGCCGTTGGAAAAAATCCAAGCACAAACTAATCCCGCGCATCGGACCTTTAGAAAACTCGCCCGCAGCACCCTTCCTTAGTTCACGTGCGGTTTGTGGGGCTGGTAAGGCGACTTCAGATGGAAGTCCCCTTACCCCCTTCTACCCGGTCTGCCCCGTGATGAGGCACTGACAGGTGGTAAGGAAGCCGCCTTGCGCCAGCCCGCCACGCCACTTTTAGCAGTTCAGTTCAATCCCTTCATGGTCAGGCGAATGCGCCCCTGCTTATCGACCTCCATCACCCGCACCTTGACCAGATCGCCAACAGTCAGCTTGTCAGAAACGCTTTGTACCCGTTCCTCACAAATCTGTGAAATATGCACCATGCCGTCGCGGCCCGGCAGAATCGCTACGAAAGCGCCGAAGTCCATGATGCGCACGACCTTGCCTTCATAAATTTGTCCGGCTTCCACATCGGAAGTGAGCTGCTCGATACGGCGTCGCGCCTCTTCGGCAGCGGTCTTGTCCACCGCAGCGACCTTGATGACGCCGTCATCGTTAATATCGATAGTCGCGCCGGTTTCCTCGGTCAAGGCGCGGATCGTAACGCCCCCCTTGCCGATGACATCGCGTATCTTCTCTGGATTGATGCGGAAGGTCGTGTAGCGCGGTGCATGTTCGGACAATTCCTGGCGCGGCGTGCTAATCGCCTCGGCCATCCTGCCAAGGATATGTAACCGACCTTCGCGAGCCTGAATCAGCGCCTGTTCCATAATCTCACGGGTGATGCCATCAATCTTGATATCCATTTGCAGGGCAGTCACGCCCTCGGTGGTGCCCGCGACCTTGAAATCCATATCGCCCAAATGATCTTCATCGCCGATAATGTCGGTTAACACGGCAAAACGGTCGTCTTCCTTGATCAATCCCATGGCAATACCGGCAACCGGCGCCTTGATCGGCACCCCGGCATCCATCAACGACAAACTGGCACCGCACACCGAAGCCATGGAGCTGGAACCATTGGATTCAGTAATCTCCGACACCACGCGCACGGTATAGGGGAATTGATCCGACTTGGGAATGACCGCCTGGACGCCGCGCTTGGCTAAGCGGCCATGGCCAATCTCCCGGCGCTTGGGACTGCCTACTTGGCCAATTTCACCGACTGAGTAGGGTGGAAAATTGTAGTGCAGCAGGAATGATTGACGGTATTCACCTTCAAGCGCGTCAATAATCTGCGCATCCCGTTCGGTGCCTAACGTGGTCACCACTAGCGCCTGCGTCTCACCCCGGGTGAACAACGCGGAACCATGGGTGCGCGGTAACACGCCCACTCGGACAGTAATCGGACGGACGGTCCGCGTATCGCGACCATCGATGCGCGGCTGACCGGACAGAACGCGCCCACGCACGACCTCGCTCTCCAGCGCTGAAAAGCTATTTTCAATAACTTGCGCCGACCAACGCTCCGGCTGTTGCGCCATCGCCTGCATGACCGTCTGCTCGCGAATTTCACGGACCCGCTGCTGGCGGCTGAGTTTTTCCGCAATCTGGTAGACCTCGGTCAATGCCGATTCAGCCAGCGCGCGCACCGTGCTTTGCAAAGCTTCATCCTGCGCCGGCGGTTGCCAGGAAAACGGTTGCACACCCGCCTCCTCTGCCAATTCCCGAATCGCATGAATCGCCGCCTGCATCTGCTCGTGGCCAAACATGACCGCGCCCAGCATCACTTCTTCGGACAGGCCATCCGCCTCGGATTCCACCATCAACACCGCGCGCTCGGTTCCCGCCACGACCAGATCCAGTTGCGAGGACTTCAGCTCGCGCCGCGTCGGATTGAGTACATATTGGCCATTATGATAACCCACGCGGGCCGCGCCAATTGGACCGTTGCACGGCGCTCCCGACAGGGCCACCGCCGCCGATGCGCCCAGCAACGCCGGAATTTCCGGGTCGACTTGATTGTTCAGCGACATCACGGTGGCAATAATCTGCACTTCGTTAGTAAAGCCATCGGCGAACAGAGGACGCAACGGCCGGTCAATCAAGCGGGCGGTCAAGGTTTCCCCTTCGGAAGGACGGCCCTCACGGCGGAAGAAGCCGCCCGGGATACGCCCAGCGGCGTAACTGCGCTCCTGGTAATCCACCCGAAGTGGTAAAAAATCCCGGCTTTCCTCGGTATGGCTGGAGACCACGACGGTAACCAGCACCACGGTACCGGCCATATTGACCAGCACTGCGCCACTGGACTGCCGAGCGATTTCGCCGGTCTCCAAGGTGACGGCGTGCTGCCCGTACTGAAAGGTTTTTTTAATCGGCGTCACGAAAGCATCCTTGTGCAAACAAAATGGAGAAAGCGCCTCAGCGACGCAGGCCCAGGCGGCTAATCAAATTCTGATAGCCTTGCAAATTCTTGCGTTTCAGATAGTCCAGCAACTTGCGACGCTGGTTGACCATCTTCAACAATCCTCGCCGGGAATGGTGGTCTTTTTTATGCGCACCAAAATGCGATTGCAACCCATTGATGCGATGCGTCAACAGGGCAATTTGTACCTCCGGCGACCCGGTATCGGCGGCGCCCCGCTGATAATCCTGCACGATTTGCGATTTCTGTTCAGTGTTAAGCGGCATTCGGTCAAACTCCAATTCGGTTTTATTCAGTCAGTTGCATTACGCAGGGAATGCTAAACCCTTATTATAGGGTTAATCAATAAGCCTACAGGCGGCTGGCTGTTCATCAGCCCGCCAATAATCGACGCGGCGCGACCCGGCCATCGTCAAGAATTTCGCCTATGCCCAGAAAGGTTTCTTCACCCTCATATAAACGAACCCAGCCCTGGGTCGGCGCATGCGGCGCTATCACCGGCTGGCCTTGGCGCAAGTAAAAAGCAGCGTCGCCCCGCACCCGGACGGCTGGCCATTGCGCGACCGCCGTGTCCAGAGGCAAAAGCAACGCATCCAGCGCTGACCAGCCTTGTTCCGCTCGCTCGCGCAACGCGTCCAGGGTCACCATGCGCGTTGCGTCATAAGGCGCCACCGCCGTGCGGCGCAACGCGACAATATGTGCGCCACAGTTCAGCGCCTTGCCCAAATCAACCGCCAGCGTTCGGACATAAGTGCCCTTGGAGCAGCGCAGCTCGCACTCCAGATCCGCGCCTTCCCACCGCAGTAAACGCAAAGCGTGGATCGTCACCTGGCGCGGTTCGCGTTCGACTTCAATGCCCTTGCGCGCCAGCTTGTACAAAGGCTGACCGCCGCGCTTCACGGCGGAATACATGGGCGGAATTTGTTCTATCACGCCCGTAAAACGTTGCAGCGCCGCCTCGATCTGGTCGCGGCTCAACGAGCCAACCGGGTGGGTCGCTACCACTTCGCCCTCGGCATCACCCGTGGTCGTACTGATTCCCAGTCGGCAAGTGAACTGATAGGCCTTGTCAGCGTTTAACAACCATCCTGACAGCTTGGTCGCTGCGCCCAGACAGATCGGCAACAACCCACTGGCCAGCGGATCAAGACTCCCCGTGTGGCCCGCCTTGGCGGCTAGATACAACCGTTTGACCGCCTGCAGAGCGGCATTGGAAGTCCAGCCGACCGGCTTGTCCAACAAGAGGAGACCATCGACCGAACGCCGTTGGCGCCGGGGGGCGTCAGTCACGTTTCCAACTCCGGATTGGAAGGATGAACGGCAATTTGGTGATCGTCGTTGCTACTTTCATTAGGATGGCGACTGGCGTCAGCAGCGACTGCGGCGTCAATCAGCGCTGATAAGTGAGCACCGTGCTCCACGACCTCGTCGTAGCGAAACTCCAGCTTGGGAATGGTGCGTAGACGCATCCGCCGGCCCAGTTCCCGACGCAGCATTGGCGCCGCTCGATTCAGTTCAGCCACGCGTTCGGCCCGCGTCGCCGGATCGTCGAGCAGCGTCACATAGACCTTGGCCTGCGCCAGATCACGGCTCACTTCGATACTGGTCATTGACACCAGCATCAGGCGCGGATCGCGCAACTCATCGCGGATCAATTCCGCCAATTCCCGGCGCAATTGCTCGCCGATGCGCCGAGTGCGCGGAATCGTTTTTATCGCCATGCTTTACTCAACTCCAAAGACTCAAGCAACCCGGCTACAGGGTGCGCTCCACCTGCACCCGTTCGAAGACTTCAATGTGATCGCCTTCGTGGATATCATTGTAATTCTTGACACCCATGCCACACTCAGTGCCGGCGCGCACTTCGCTGACATCATCCTTAAAGCGGCGCAGCGAATCCAGAGCGCCTTCAAAGATCACCACATTACTGCGCAGCACCCGGATCGGATTATTGCGGCGCACCACGCCGTCCACCACCATGCAACCGGCTACTACGCCGAATTTCGGCGAACGGAAAACTTGGCGCACTTCAGCTAAGCCGATGATTTCCTCCTTGAATTCTGGCTTGAGCATACCCACCATGGCCTGCTTGATATGGTCGATCAACTCATAGATAACGCTGTAGTAATGCAGCTTGAGGCCTTCTTCTTCGGCCAACTTGCGCGCGACGCTGTCAGCACGCACGTTGAAGCCGATGATAATGGCCTTGGCGTTGCGGGCCAGATTGATGTCTGATTCGTTGATGCCGCCGACGCCGCTGGCGATAATCCTGACGCGCACCTCGTCCGTCGACAAACGAGTCAGCGCATCGACAATCGCTTCGGCTGAACCTTGCACGTCCGCTTTCAGCACCACATTCAACATATTGACCTGGCCGGCTTCAAACTGTTTGGAGATGCCCTCAAGATCGATAATCGGCTTTTGCGCCTGCGCCTCACGCAATTTGTTCTGTCGAAACAAGGCGATTTCGCGCGCTTTGCGGTCATCAGTCACCGCAATGACCTCATCACCGGCCTTGGGCGTGCCTGACAAGCCGAGAATTTCCACGGGAATTGAGGGGCCAGCCTCATTAACGATTTGGCCATTCTCATTCAGCATGGCGCGCACCCGACCATATTCCAGCCCGCTCAGCACCACATCGCCCTTGTTCAAAACACCGCTTTGCACCAATACCGTAGCGACCGGGCCGCGCCCCTTATCCAGTCGCGATTCGATCACGACGCCGCGGGCCGCGCCATCCACCGGCGCGGTCAATTCGAGCACTTCTGCCTGCACCAAAATTTGGTCAAGCAATTCATCAATACCTTGGCCAGCCTTGGCGGAGACATAGGCAAACAGGGTATCGCCGCCCCATTCCTCGGAAATGACTCCCTGCGCCGACAACTCGCTCTTGACCCGTTCCGGGTCAGCACCTGCCTTGTCCATCTTGTTGACCGCCACCACGATGGGTACGCCAGCGGCGCGCGCGTGTTGAATCGCTTCCAGAGTCTGTGGCATCACCCCATCATCAGCCGCCACCACCAGCACGACCACGTCAGTCGCCTTGGCTCCACGCGCGCGCATAGCGGTAAACGCGGCGTGTCCCGGCGTATCAAGGAAGGTAATGACTCCCTTGGCCGTTTTGACATGATAAGCGCCGATATGCTGCGTAATGCCGCCCGCCTCGCCGGCAGCGACCCGAGTGCGACGGATATAGTCGAGCAACGAAGTCTTGCCATGATCGACATGCCCCATGATGGTAACGACCGGCGGACGCGGCAACAATGCTCCGCCAGCCTCGGAGGTCAGGTCTTCCTCCAGCGCATTCTCCCGAAGCAGCTTATAGGTATGCCCCATTTCCTCGACAGCCAAGGCTGCGGTTTCCTGATCAATCACCTGATTGATGGTCACCATCAGGCCCATTTTCAGGAAGACCTTGATCACCTCAGTCGCCTTGACCGACATTTTCTGGGCCAGATCGGAAACGCTGATCGTTTCAGGAATGGTTACCTCACGCACAACCGGCGCAGTAGGCTTGGCGAAGCCATGTCGAGGCAACGCCACAGGCATAGGCGTTTTGGCGCTCTTGCCTTTCCTGGATCGACGACGATCACCCTTTTCGGGCGCACTTTGCTCGGCGCGTCCCCGTGGGAACCGGTCGCCTCCTGCTGCAACTTCACGGCGCGGCGCGTGTGCATCGCCCCGTCCATCACCACGAGTTTTTCCAGTCGCTGGACGGGCTGGCGCTTCATTCTTTTTGCGGGTCCTGCCTTCTGTCGTTGGAGGCGCAACCGGTTTTCTGGTTCGACTCTCGGTTTCAGGCCCGCTGCCTTCGGTACGCCGCCGCACTCGCGAATCAAGCGCGTCAGCATTTTGAACCCGGCGCGGCGGCAC
>JAGRHK010000199.1 GCA_020444985.1 Candidatus Competibacteraceae bacterium | reverse complement strand
GATCGGGATCGGACTCATGTACGGCCCCATGAGTCCAGACACGAACGCCATGGGTAGCAAGGCGGCGATGACGGTGAAAGTCGCCAGAATGGTGGGGCCGCCGACTTCATCCACCGCCAGCGGAATCGCCTCGACGAGCGGGCGTCCGCCCAGATGGAGATGCCGATGAATGTTCTCCACCACCACGATGGCGTCGTCCACCAGGATGCCAATGGAAAAAATCAGCGCAAACAACGATACCCGGTTCAGGGTAAAGCCCCAAGCCCAGGAGGCGAACAACGTGATGGTCAGGGTCAAAATCACCGCCGCGCCCACGATGAACGCCTCGCGCCAACCCAGAGCCATCCATACCAGCGCAATCACCAGGCCCGTGGCGAATATCAGCTTGGCAATCAGGGTCATCGCCTTGTCATTGGCGGTCACCCCATAGTTGCGGGTTACGGTGAGATTGACGCCTTCCGGGATGAAGGTGCCGCGCAATTCTGCAACGCGCTGCAGGACCTGATCGGCGATCTGCACCGCGTTCTCCCCCGGTTTTTTAGCGATGGCCAGCGTCACCGCCGGGAATTCGCCGCGCACCGCGATGCCATTGGCCGCCGCTGCCGGCCCGGTTCCCAACCAGACATAGCGCTCGGGAGTGTCCGGCTCCAGCTTGACCTCGGCGACATCGGCCAGATACACCGGCGCGCCCTGGTGCAAGCCGACCACCAGTTGGCCGATCTCCCCCGGCTCGACCAGGAAACTACCGGCTTGCACCGGAATTTCCCGGTTATCGCTGACCAGAGCGCCGGCATCCGCCGACGCATTGGCGGCTTGCAGGGAACGGCGCAAGTCCGCCAGCGCCAAGCCGTACCCGGAGAGTTTGGCGGGATCGAACAGCACATGCACGACCCGATCCGGCGCGCCCAGGGTATACAAATCGCGCGTCCCCGCGACCCGCTTCAACTCGTTTTCCAAGGTATGCGCCACGCGCGCCAGATCGTCAGCGCCGCGCGCCGGGTCCTCAGTCCACAACGTCAGCGCGACGATGGGCACGTCGTCAATGCCCTTGGGCTTGATGATCGGCTGCCCCACTCCCAGGTTGAGCGGCAGCCAGTCCGCATTGGAATAGAGCTTGTTGTACAGCCGCACGATGGCGTCGGTGCGTGGTTCGCCGACAAAGAATTGCACGGTCAGCGCCGCCATGCCGGGCCGGGAAATCGAATAGACATGCTCCACCCCTTCGATTTCCGCCAGCATCTGTTCCGCCGGACTGCTCACCAGCTTTTCCACTTCCTGGGCCGTAGCGCCGGGAAAGGGAATGAACACGTTAGCAAAGGTGACATTGATTTGCGGTTCTTCCTCGCGAGGCGTGACCAGCACCGCGAACAGGCCCATGAGCAGCCCGACTAGGGCCAGCAGGGGAGTAATCTGATTGCGCAGGAATTTTTGTGCGATCGCCCCGGACAGGCCAAGGCGCGGTTGCTCCATTCCGCTCATGTCAATGTCCCCCAGCGCGCGCCTGTTCCTTGAGGTAGACGCCGGCTCGGATCGGATCCAGCGCCACCGTCTCGCCGGCATCCAGTCCGGCCAGGATTTCCACTTGATCACCCGCGATCCGGCCAGGCCGCACTTGGCGCAGGTTGACGCGATCGTCCTTGACCACATAAACAGCGCTCACTTCGCCCCGCTGCGCCAGCGCCGCGCGCGGTATGGTCAGCCGCTCGTCCTCGCCCACTCGGAAAGCGGTCTTGACGAACATGCCGGGGTAGAAACCCGCAGTTTTCGGCGGCAAGTACACGCGCACCTTGAAGACATTGCTTTGCGGGTCGGCATACGGGAAGAAGGTCAATTTTTCGGCGGCAATCGGTGATCCGCCATTCGGCGGCACTACCCGCGCCTGGTTGTACTGGCGCACCGGCCCGATGAGGCGTTGCGGCACATTGGCGATGACCCGCAGCGCATCCAGCGAGAACCCCGTCATCAACGGCGTCCCCGGTTGCACACTCTCGCCCAGCGCCACATGACGCTCCAGGACAATGCCGCTGTAAGGGGCGCTGATCGTGGTGTAACCCAGCGATTCTTTGGCCTGCGCAACCCCGGCCTGCGCCGCTTCCAGACGCGCCTTGGCAGCGTTAAAGGCGGCCGTGGCGGAATCCATTTGCGCCTTGGACACCAGCTTTCTTTCATACACGCCGCGAATGCGCTGGTATTCGGCTTCCGCTTCGATAAAGCGGGCCTGCGTCTCGCGCAAGGCCGCCTGAGCCTGGTCCAGACCCGCGCGCTGTTCAATATTACGGATGCGGATGATGGGCGCGCCCTGCGGTACGAAGTCGTTCACATCCACCATGATCTTCTCGACCCGGCCAGCGGTCTGGGCAGACACGGTGCTGCGGTGAACGGCTTCGACGACGCCATCCAGGATTTGCTCATCGGGCAGGATTTGCCGCTGGGCCTCAGTGACTGGGAATGGCCGTTCCGCCGCGCGCAACAAGGTCGATGCAGCGAACGGACCATGGATAATCATAAAAAAAAGCATGGCGCGGATTGGCGTGGACATGGCGCTTCCCCTTGAACCGGCTGGGTATCAGGTTTAGTATATTAGAGAATTCTAATACTTTGGCGGGCAACGAACAAGGCGCGAGCAGGAGATCGGGCTTACGATGGAGCGGCGGCTAATTAAAACTCATTCGCCAACAACGCCAGCGTCAACAGCGTCAGCGTTTCCATCAATTCACAGGTCGCCCCCAGGGTATCGCCCGTGACGCCGCCCAGTCGCGTCATCCACGCCTGGCGCAAGGCCAGAAAACCACCCCCCAGCACAACCACCAGCAAACCGCCCGACCACTCCAGCAGCACCAGGGTTGCCAGGGCAATCAGGGCCGCCAGAAGAATGCCGTTCCAACGCGGCACTTGATCCGCATACGGGGAGCCTAGCCCATCAGGCCGCGCATAAGGCGTTGTCGCCAGGAGCAGCACCATCATGGCGCGGCCCCACATCGGCGCCAGCCACAAGGCATCCTGTGCATTGCCGACGAGCAATGTTTGCAAGGCGGTAAATTTGCTGAGCAGGACCAATACGATCGCAGTAATAGCCATTGGGCCGCTGCGCGGATCTTTCATGATCGCCAGCGTGCGTTCCCGGTCGCCCTGTCCGCCGATCCAGGCATCGGCGGTATCGGCCAGCCCA
Source organism: Candidatus Competibacteraceae bacterium (assembly GCA_020444985.1). Classification (GTDB taxonomy): domain Bacteria; phylum Pseudomonadota; class Gammaproteobacteria; order Competibacterales; family Competibacteraceae; genus UBA2383. Next base: position 1,333 of record JAGRHK010000199.1, on the reverse strand, counting down.
TCCAGGTGCAAACCGCCGGTCAACGACACCCAGATCGCCAGCGCCAGCGCTGCCAAGACCCCAGGATCAGCCCACCACAGCGTCATGTGCAGTCCCGCCAGCAACGCGCCGATCAGCAAACCCACGAATGGGAAAAACAGCACGGCCTGCCCAAATTCCCAGGGTTGCGGCGGCGCGGTCAGGGCGGGAACCGGCAGCCGGGTCAGCAATTGCAAGGCCAGCGCCAGGGGACGGATCATGCCAGGCGGCCGTTGTGAAACACCAGGTGCGGTTCCGCTTCTGGATCACAATGCACCCGCATCCGGGTGAGCGAAGCAAAAGGCGCCTCGATGCGCCAAATGCGCCGCACCGGCATGTCCAGCAGTTGCCGCAACACCATGCGAATGACGCCGCCATGCGCGACGAGCAACACATGCTGACCCCGATAACGCTCCAGTAGATGGGTCCAGGCCCGCGCGATGCGTTGATCGAAGTCCATGACCGGTTCAGCGCCAGAGACCGGCCAGGCCACCGGATCGCGCCAGAAACGCGCCAGCGCCTGTGGCTCAGCCTCATGCACTTCGGCCACCGAACGCCCTTCCCAGACGCCAAAACCAATCTCGGCGAAGCCCTCGACAATTTCCAGCGGGCGGTTCAACTGCTGCGCCAGCATCCGGGCAAACGCCGCGCAACGAATCAGCGGCGAACTGACAATGGCTTCCCATTCCCGATAATCGCCGACCGCCGCACACATCTGCTCCCAACCGCGCGGACTCAGCGGATCATCAATTGCCCCCCGAAATTTTTGCCCGCCTTCCGGTTCGCCATGCCGCAACAGATCGACGATGGTGAAGTCATTCATGCCTGCGAAACCCCCGCTTCATCAAAGGTTGCCATACGCGCGTGCAGTGCAGCGGCCGCGCGCAGGATCGGCAACGCCATGGCCGCGCCGCTCCCTTCGCCAAGACGCATCGCCAAATCGAGCAACGGCTTGGCGTCCAGCGCCTCCAGCAAGCGGCGATGCCCCGGCTCGGCGGAACAATGGGCGTAAAACAGCCAGTGCGCCAGTTCCGGACGCAAGCGCACCGCGACCAGCACCGCAACCGTCGTGATAAAGCCATCCACCAAAACCGGCAATCCCAATTGACCGCAGCGCAAATATGCGCCGGTCAGCGCGGCAATCTCGAACCCCCCCAACCGCTGCAACGCTTCCAGCGGCTTGTCGCTGCGCAGCTTCGCCAGGGCGCGTTCGATGACCAGCGCCTTGCGCGTCACGCCCACGGTATCCAGCCCCGTACCGGGTCCCGCCAGTTGCGCAGCGGGACGACCGAGCAGGGAACAGGCAATGGCGGCG
>JAGRHK010000198.1 GCA_020444985.1 Candidatus Competibacteraceae bacterium | reverse complement strand
GTTGCGGTCAGACTGGCGTTATCCAGTCGGGCCAGCGCGGGCAATTCCCGCCGCAACCGTAACAGTTCGCGGTAAAAAGCGCGCAACTGGCCGTGTTTACCGGTGTTGCGCAGCTCCCATTGCAGCTTGGAGCCGTTAAATGCCGCTTCTAATTGCGGGTCCGGCGCTTCGCCTTCGGCATGAAAAGCCGCGAATTCTTTTTTCCGGCCCTCGCGCACGCCTTCGATCAAAGCGGGGTCGCTGTGGCTGATGAAATACTGGAATGGATGGGGTTCGCCATATTCCTCGCCCATGAACAGCAGCGGCAGGTAAGGTGAAAGCAGCACCGCCGCCGCCGCCAGTTTCAATGCGGGAAAGGGCAATAACCTGGAAAATCGGTCGCCCAGCGCCCGGTTGCCGACCTGATCATGATTCTGGCTACACACGATAAAGCGCCAGGCTGGGCAGTCGCTGGGATCGCCGCCATGAAAGCGCTGACGGTACGGGGAGTAGTCCCAAGCATAGACAAATGGTCGGCAGTAGGCCATCGCCAATTGTTCCAACGTACCGAAGTCCTCGTAGTGGCCATGCCGCTCGCCAGTCAGCACCGTATGCAAGGTATGATGGAAATCATCGCTCCACTGGGCGTCCAGGCCATAGCCGCCCACTGCTGCGGGACGGATCAACCGAGGATCGTTGAAATCACTTTCGGCGATCAGATAAAACGGCCGGCCCAAATGTTGCGCGCAACCGGCGGCGGTGATCGCCAACTCAGCCAGGACGTGCCAGGCCCCGAAATCATAGATGGCGTGCACGGCATCCAGGCGCAGCGCGTCGCAGTGGCAAGTCTCGAACCAGTAACGCGCATTGTTGACCACGTACTCGCGGACGCCGGGACTATGCGGCCCGTCGTAGTTGATAGCGTCGCCCCACGGGGTCTGGTGGTGATTGGTGAAATAAGTTCCCAGTCCCCACAGGTAATTCCCTTCGGGACCGAGGTGGTTGTAAACCACGTCCACGATCACCGCCAAGCCCGCGCGATGACTGGCGTCGACCAAGCGCTTCAGGCCAGCAATCCCGCCGTAGGAATCCTGCGCTGCATAGGGGTAAACGCCGTCGTAACCCCAATTGCGGTTGCCGGGAAACTGCGCGATCGGCAGCAGTTCAATGGCGTTGACCCCCAGTTCCCGCAATTCCGGCAGGCGGGGAATGATCGCGTCGAAAGTGCCTTCTGGAGTAAAGGTTCCAACGTGCAGCTCATACATGACCCACTGCGGCAAGGGCGGCGGTTGCCAATTGGCGTCCGTCCAAGGAAAGGCATGATCGACGACACAGGAGGGACCATGCACGCCCTGGGGTTGATGGTAGGAAGCGGGATCAGGCCGATCGGTTTCACCATCCCACTGGTAAAAGTACCGTGCGCCCGGATCAAGGTCGGTCACGGTAGCATGCCAGTAACCACGCGCGTCACGGGTCATGGGAATCAGCCGATCTTCGGGTGCGACCAAATGGACGGCGGCCTGTTTCAGCAAAGGCGCCCACAAGGTGAAAACGCATTGATGGTCGCCGAGATAATGAGCGCCCAGATTGATGGGGTTCATGAGAATAATGCCTCCGTGGCTGCAGTAGGTTGGGTTGGCGCGTCGCGACAACCCAAGATGATCAAAGCCGAGTAGGGTACGCTGCGTATACTCTACTGGAAAATCGAAATGGCTTTTTACTCCGACGTCGCATGGTTGAAGGGCCGTTGCAAAACCACCAGCGCCCGGCCGGAGACCAGCACGGTTGGCGCTTCAACGCCATAGCTGCGACCGTGTTGTAAAAAACGCGGCAAGGCTGTATCCATGATGGTCCGCCATTCTCCCTGCTGCAGATCTTCCGGCAAGGCGAATTCAATCGGCTCATAGTGGGCGTTGAACAGCAGAATAAAACTGTCGTCGACAATCTGTTCGCCCCGTCGGTCAGGCGTCGCGATCTCATCGCCATTCAGAAAAATGCCAATCGCCCTGGCTAATCCGTCATGCCATTGTTCTTCGGTCATCTCTCCACCGTCCGGGTTGAACCAGAGGATATCGCGGACGCCAGAACCGTAGATCGACCGGCCCTGGAACCATTTACGCCGGCGCAACACCGGATGGTCATAGCGAAACGCCATGAGTTCACGGACAAATTCCAGCAGCGCCGCGTTTTCCTTCGGCAGATCCCAATTCAGCCAGGACAGTTCATTATCCTGACAGTAACCGTTATTGTTGCCGCGCTGGGTGCGGCCCATCTCGTCGCCGGCCAGCAACATGGGAACGCCCTGGGACAGAAACAGCGTCGCCAGGAAATTGCGCTGCTGGCGTTGACGCAGATTGAGAACCGCCGGATCGTCGGTCTCGCCTTCAGCGCCGCAATTCCACGAGCGGTTATGCGATTCACCGTCCCGATTGCCCTCATCATTCGCATCATTATGTTTTTCGTTGTAGCTGACCAGATCGCGCAGAGTAAAGCCGTCATGGGCGACGATGAAGTTGATGCTGGCGCTGGGGTTACGGCCATTGGATTGATACAGATCGGAACTGCCCGTGAAACGAAAGGCGAATTCAGCCAAGCGACTTGGTTCACCGCGCCAGAAGTCGCGCACGGTATCCCGGTAGCGGCCATTCCATTCCGACCACAGCAACGGAAAGCCGCCGATGTTATAACCACCCTCCCCCACATCCCACGGTTCAGCGATTAATTTCACATCGGACAGCACCGGGTCCTGATGGATGATATCGAAGAACGCCGCGAGCCGGTCAACGGCGTACAGTTCCCGCGCCAATGCCGAAGCTAGGTCGAAGCGGAAACCGTCCACATGCATTTCCAGCACCCAGTAGCGCAAACTGTCCATGATCAGCTTGAGTACTTGCGGATGGCGGACATTGAGCGAGTTGCCGCAACCGGTGAAATCCATGTAATAGCGCGGATTATCGTCGACCAGCCGGTAGTAAGCGGCGTTATCCACCCCACGCAGGGTCAGGGTTGGCCCCATCTGGTTACCTTCGCCGGTGTGGTTGTAAACCACGTCCAGAATGACCTCAATGCCCGCCTGATGCAGCGCCTTGACCATCTCCTTGAATTCGCGCACCTGCTGGCCCTGGCTACCGCTGGCGCTGTAACCGGAGTAGGGGGCGAAGAAATTCAGCGAGTCATAGCCCCAGTAATTCACCAATCCGGTGTTCGCCAGATGACCGGGATGCGCCAGGTAATGATGCACCGGCATTAACTCGACGGCCGTTACATCAATCGAGTGCAGATGGGCAATGGCGGCAGGATGGGCCAGGCCAGCGTAGGTGCCGCGCAGCTCTGCGGGAATCTTCGGATGCAGGCGGGTGAAGCCCCGAACATGCATTTCGTAAATCACCGTCTCGTGCCAGGGCGTGCGCAGCAAAGCGTCGCCTTCCCAATCGAAATGAGGATCAATAACTACGCCTTTGGGCATCAATGGCGCGCTATCACTTTCGGAAAAAGCCAAATCCTCATCGGGCTGCTGCCACGGATAGCCGAAAATCGCCTCCCCCGACTGGACATCGCCGTCAAGCGCTTTGGCGTAGGGATCGATCAACAGTTTGTTGGGGTTGAAGCGGTGGCCTTCATGCGGGGCAAAGGGACCATGAACTCGAAATCCGTAACGCTGTCCTGGTCCGATTCCCGGCGCGTAACCATGCCAGGTGAACTTGTTGACCTCTTTCAGCTCCAGCCGGGTTTCCTGATCCTGTTCATCAAACAAACACAGATCAACTCGCGTGGCGTTTTCGGAAAACAGGGCGAAGTTAGTCCCTTGGCCATCCCAGAAAGCGCCCAGTGGAAAGGGTTTGCCAGGCCAGATCGGTTGCGACATGAACATTCCTGATGAAGCGGCTTTGTAGCCAGACTTTGAAATTATAGCAGCTTATCCAAAACCGTTTTCGGAACGCGGACGTTTGGTCATGCATCTCGCCACGCCGGAGCTGTGTGAACAGGCCCGGCAAAATGGCATTATCGTGTTGCAGAGTTTCATGTGGGGTTAACTGCCCGGACCTGGGCGAATTCCACACCCCGTTGGGTCAAGATAGCTTTGCCGCGCACGGTTAAGTCCGTGATAAAGGCAAACTGTTGGCTGGGGTCGATCGGATAAGCCCTCAGGCGGTAGTGCGTGCCCCACGGCCGTTCCTGCACCACGACGTTGATTGGCTTTTCGATTTGCAGAAAGGGACTGGTCAGGGCTACGTCATACAACGTATGTCTGACTTGTGCGGCGTCATGGCGGGGGTGGAGATAAAAATTCGCGACACACTGTAAATAAGGGCCGCCATCATTCGCGTTAAAAATCATTTGGTCCCACAATTTCAGATGTGGAACAATCACCACCGTGTCGTCAGGAGTGACGATTTCCGCAGCGCGCATCTTGATTGACCGCACCTCGCCATAGGTTCCATTTATTTCAATCCAGTCGCCAGGCCGATAGGGCAACTCGTAAAGCGTAATCACTCCGGCAATCAGGCTGCTGATGTAATCCCGAAAGGCGAAGCCGA
>JAGRHK010000197.1 GCA_020444985.1 Candidatus Competibacteraceae bacterium | reverse complement strand
AGCCGCGTTGCCGCAACTGGTACTTCTCCGAATCGAGGTACTCCTCACTGCCATGCTTGATCGCGATATGCTCCATCATCTCGTAGGCTGGCCCGTAAATGCCGTAATTGGCGGTCATGGTCGCCGCCATGACCAGCCGGATCATGAACATGGGCTTGCCGCCAAATTGCAGCGACTCGTGCAGGATATCCGGAGTATTCGGCCAGAAGTTGGGTCGGAAGTATTCGCGGCCTGCTCCCTGGCAGACTTCATTGGCGTACTCGCTCAGTTCCCACTTGGTGTTGCGCCAGGCGTAATAGGTGTAGGACTGGGTGTAGCCGAGCTTGGCCAGGCGATGCATGACCTTGGGTCGAGTGAAGGCCTCCGCCAGAAAATCGCAGTGGGCGTGGTCTCCTTAATCTCGGCGATCAACCATTCCCACATCGCGAACGGTTTGGTATGGGGATTGTCCACGCGGAAGATGCGCACGCCCTGCTCGATCCAGAACTCGAAGATGCTCTTGATCTCATTCCATAAGGCTTGCCAATCGGCGGTCTCGAAATTAAAGGGGTAGATATCCTGGTACTTTTTGGGCGGATTCTCGGCGTACTGAACTGTGCCGTCCGGGCGCCAGCGGAACCAGTCCGGATGTTCCTGAACGTAAGGATGATCCGGCGCGCATTGCAAGGCGATGTCCAGGGCGATGTCGATGCCGTGTTCCCGAGCTTTACCGACTAATTCCCGGAAGTCTTCCAACGTTCCCAGTTCCGGCAGGATGCTCTTGTGGCCGCCTTCCGCCGCGCCGATGGCCCAGGGACTGCCGACATCGTCGGGACCGGGGGTCAGCGTGTTGTTCTTGCCCTTGCGGTTGACCCGACCAATCGGATGGATCGGCGGGAAGTACAGCACATCAAAGCCCATCGCCGCCAAGCGCGGCAACCAGGCCATGCAATCCTTGAAGGTCCCATGCTTGCCCGGCACCGGGCTGCACGAACGCGGAAACATTTCATACCAGGCGCTGAACCGGGCGCGCTCGTCGTCGGCGACAACGCCTAATATCTTGTCGTAACTGAGCGCCAGCGTTCGGTCTGCGTAGCGGAACATGCGCTGCGCCAGTTCATCGTCCAGGCCCAACTGGCGACGGTGTTGCAATTCCTGCTCGCCGGCCAGTTCTTTGGCGCGCTGGACCAGCCACTGACCGTCCGCACCCGCCACCTGTTGACCCACTTTGTCGACCAGTTCCGCGCCGATGCGCAGGGATAGCGCGATGTCCTCGGCCTGTTCCCAGCGCCCCAGATCATGCCGCCAGGATTTGAAATGATCGACCCAGGCGAGAACCGTGTATTCGTAGCGGCCCACCTCGGTTATTTTGAACTGGCCGCGCCAACGGTCGTTGACCAGAAAATGCATCGGCGTTTCCTGCCAGGCGGTTTCACCAGCTTTGCGGTATTGTAGAACGCAGGATAGTGCATCGTGACCGTCAGTAAACGCATCGGCTTCGACCACCACGTTTTCCTCAACCGTACGTTTGATCGGGAAGCGTCCGCCGTCGATTTCCGGGGTAACGCCTTCGATAATGATGCGTTTGCGGCCATCTGTTGCGCATTTCACGATCTCGTGAGTCGGCGCCGGTTCCTTAACCGCTGGAGCCGTTACCGGTTTGCTAGGCTGTTTTTTTACCCCTGAAGCGGATGCGGGGATGACCGGCTTTTTGTCATCCACTACGATCTTTCTGGACATACGGGCTATCCTCGATTGTGCTGGCTTGAAGGTTTGTCGGGTTATTATTACGTATCTTTATCTCCCCTTTTATTATGACGGTTTTTTGCGGCTGACCCAAACCTTATACCGATGGGGACGCCGTCCATGCCTGAGGATGCTAACTGATGAATGAATTACAACGGGTTATCGAAGACGCTTTTGAGCGCCGCGCTGAACTCGATCCAACCAATGCTCCGGCGGTGCTGTGCGCAGCGGTGGAAGAAACGCTCGGTTTGCTGGAAGCCGGCCAAGCGCGGGTGGCGGAAGCGCGCGATGGCGCCTGGATCGTCAACCAGTGGTTAAAGAAAGCGGTGTTGCTGAGCTTTCGCTTGAACGACAGCGGGATCATCCGCGATGGTTACACCAACTATTTTGACAAGGTTCCCCCCAAGTATGCCGAATACGGGGAAAATGACTTTCTAGCGGCAGGCGTTCGCGTAGTCCCGCCCGCTGCCGCCCGGCGTGGTTCCTACATCGCCTCGGGCGTCGTACTGATGCCTTCATACGTCAATATCGGCGCGTATGTGGACTCCGGGACCATGGTCGATACCTGGGCCACAGTCGGTTCCTGCGCGCAAATTGGCAGGAATGTCCACTTGTCCGGCGGGGTCGGCATTGGCGGCGTGCTGGAGCCTCTGCAAGCCAGTCCCACGATTATCGAGGATGATTGTTTCATTGGCGCGCGTTCAGAAGTCGTTGAGGGTGTCATTGTGGAACGCGGCTCGGTGGTTTCGATGGGCGTTTATATCGGGCAAAGCACCAAAATTTATAACCGACTGACTGGCGAAGTGAGTTATGGGCGCATTCCGGCCGGATCAGTGGTCGTGCCCGGCGCATTACCCGCCGCTGATGGCAGTTATAGCCTGTACTGCGCGGTGATTATCAAGCAGGTAGATGAGAAAACCCGCTCCCGGGTAAGCATCAACGAATTGTTGCGGGATTAAGGCGCGCTGGAGTAACACAATGATTCGAGCGCCGCCACGACCTGACGCGGCTCCAGTTTGCCCTTGAAAAAGATGACCGGACCGGGAATGTCGCGGAAATCATCCGCGCCCGCGTTCAGCCGCTCCGAAACGGCCACAATCAGATTGGGCATGGCGGCCCGGCGCAACTTGTCCAGCTTGCGGCGTAAATAATCAGGATGCCAGAAGCCCATAATTTCAATATGAACTACTCGACCATCGGCATGACGCAAGGCAAAATCCGGCACAAACACCGTCCCCTTTAAATCCACGATCTCCACTTCCCGTTCCAGGGTCCATGGCGTACCCAGTTTCTCCCAGCGCCGCGCAAAACTCTCCTCCAACAAGCTGTCGTAGGCGGGCGGCGGAGCCGTCAAGGGCTTGAGCGGCGATTGCGAATCCAGCCGGTAACGTAACTCCTGACCCTCTCGTTGCACGACCGCTTCGAATTGCCAGCGACTCACCCGCAGCAAAGCGGGCAGGAATACCGCCATTTGCAAGCCATATTTACGTGTTTGTTTGAATAAACTGGCGGGACCGTCCACATAAATCTGATAACCATCATCCAGGTTGCCTTCAATGGCGTACATCAATCCATGAAATTTGAGATGCTGGAACAATCGACGGTATTCGCCTGGAACATTGCGATGGGCGATCAGGCGCAGATAAAGCGCTGAATACAGCAACCCCTGAGCCTGGGCCAGATTATAGCGGTCGATCAGCCGTTCGGGAGTGAAGTCCGGCAGCACGGTTAATAAATGATTTTCCGGTAAATCGGCATACAGCGCTTCGCGCAGGATTTCGGCTTCCAATTGATAGCGCGGCGCAACCGCTTCCAGAACCTCCCGGGCCTGAGCTTCGCCAAAACTGCCCCGTTCAGCAGCCCGGGCGAACACTTCGCGACGCAACGCTTCCGGTTCCGTTTCCCCCGTGGCCAGATTGAATTCTGCGGCATTAAGGGCCAAATGGGCGAAACCGCGCACGATGCGATAATCGGGCGAGTCGCCTTCCAGCGCCCGCAACGCCGCCTGTAACTCGCCGCGCGGACGGTGTTGATGCTCAGCAATAATAGCGAGCACCTGCTCCGCCCAAAGGCGTTGATCCGCGCGCAGAAAGCGCGGATAAAGTTGAGCACCGCGTTTGTACGAGAAAAGAAGGGGGGCAGGCAGCATCCTTATCCCCTCATCCACAACGATCTTGCATGATCGATTCTGTCATTCGGAGGCATGTGATGTATATTTAAATAGCTCAACATGAGCCGCTTAACCTCAGGAGTATTCGCCATGAAACCCTACCTCATCATCGTCGAAGATCCCAGTTCCGATAAATTGCTCAATGTTGCTGTCATCCAGGCGGATAGCGAATCTAAAGCGGAGGCTCAGGCTCAGCAACTCTTTCCCAACTTGCCCAAACAGGATTCGTGCGTGTATGACATTCATGAATTGAATCATGACTATCCCGGCGGGTGGGTTTATCAGGATTGAATATATTCAGGCGATCAGCGGCGCGTTCATGGCCGATTTAGGCGATTTATGGCGATTTATATGGGTAGCTGAAAGAGAGTTGTTGCATGGATACCCGCATCGCTGAAGCCGGCGACAGCTATGCTTTGAAAGAAGAAGCCCAGCTCGCGCAGATCTGGAATGTCCCGGACCAGACCGAACATGAGCGCGCCCTCCAGGAAATAACGCAGCGCTTCAGTGAAGCGCGCCGGCACTTTGAAGAGATACGCGTGCGCGTCGATACGGCGTGGGAACAGTTCATCACCCTGACCCTGGAACGCATTTTTTCTGATCATCTCCGTGAATTTATTGACAAAATCGGCGAAGA
>JAGRHK010000196.1 GCA_020444985.1 Candidatus Competibacteraceae bacterium | reverse complement strand
GGCGGGCGGCGAGCGGGTGAGCGGCGATCTGGTGTTGGACATTGAAACCGCTGCCGTAGCCCAGGATATTCCGCTGACAGTCGTTTATGAGGATGCTGATTTGCTGGTCATCAACAAGCCGGCAGGATTGGTCGCCCATCCGGCGGCTGGGAATCGCGATGGCACCCTGGTGAACGCCTTGCTGCATCATGCGCCCGAGTTGGCGACGTTGCCGCGCGCCGGGTTGGTGCATCGGCTGGACAAGGACACCACTGGCTTGCTGGTGGTCGCGCGCCGGTTGCCGGCCTACACACACCTGGTGGAGCAGCTACAGGCGCGGTCGATGGAGCGAGAGTATCTGACGGTGGTTAATGGGACGCTGGTCGCTGGCGGGTTGGTCGATGCGCCGATTGGGCGGCACCCCGTGAACCGGCAACGGATGGCCGTGACTTCGGGCGGCAAACCGGCGGTGACCCATTATCGGGTGCTGAGCCGGTTCCGCGCCCATACCCTGTTGCGGGTGAAGCTGGAAACCGGTCGGACGCATCAAATCCGGGTGCATCTGGCGCATATCCGCCTGCCCTTGCTGGGGGATCCGGTTTACGGCGGTCGCCCGCGTTTGCCGCCCGGCGCATCATCGGATTGCATTGCCGCAATTCAAGGCTTTCGCCGCCAGGCTTTGCACGCCGAACGACTGGCTCTGACGCATCCAGCGACTGGCGACTGGCTGCAATGGCGGGCGGAGACACCGGCTGATTTGGCGGAGTTAATCGCAAAACTGGATGAGGATGCCAATGATGGAAAGGTGTGAACGTTTGCGTGAATCGCTGATCATGCCTGACTGGCCGGCGCCGGTTCAGGTGCGCGCGGTCAGTACCACCCGCTGGGGCGGGGTGAGTCCACCGCCTTATGAATCCCTGAATCTGGCCGGCCATGTGGGCGATGATCCGGCGCATATTGCGGAAAATCGGCAACGGTTGGCGACAGCGTTGCACCGGGTTCATGAACCGGCCTGGCTGGAGCAGGTGCATGGCACTACGGTGGTTGCGGCCGAAACCGTAGCCGCGCCGGTTATTGCTGACGCCGCCTGGACCCGGGCGCTGAACCGAGCTTGCGTGGTGATGACTGCGGATTGCCTGCCGGTGTTGTTGTGCGACCGGGTCGGGACGGTGGTTGCCGCTGTTCATGCCGGTTGGCGGGGCTTGGCAGCGGGCGTGATTGGCGCGACCGTGGCGCGTTTAGGGACGCCGCCGATGGAACTGCTGGCCTGGCTGGGACCGGCGATTGGCCCGGATGTTTTTGAGGTCGGTGAGGAAGTGCGCGCCGCGTTTCTGGGGCTGAACACGGGGAATGCGGTTTGTTTTCGACCCTCGCCAGCGGGGCGCTGGCTCGCCGATCTTTATGAACTGGCGCGCCGGCAGTTGCGCGGTTTGGGGATTTCAGGAATTTATGGCGGCGAATTTTGTACGTTCAGCGCACCGGAGCGATTCTTTTCCTACCGTCGCGAACCGCGCACCGGGCGCATGGCGAGTTTGATCTGGCTGGAGTAAAGCGCGCTTGCTCAGCCGGATGATGGCTCTGCCTTTTCCTGACGATCGGCGAACTGAGCGGCAATCACTTTAAATTCATCGGCAATCTCCAGAAAAGCCTCCACCATATCGGGGTCGAAATGTTGACCCTTGCCGGCGCGGATCAGGTCCACTGCCTGGTCGTGTTGCATGCTTTCCTTATAAACCCGCTGACTAATCAACGCATCATACACGTCTGCAAGCGCCATGAGCCGCGCAGAAATGGGAATGGCGTCACCCGCCAACCCTTGCGGATAGCCACTGCCGTCCCATTTCTCTTGATGGCCATAGGCGATTTCCCGGGCCAGTCGCAGAAAGGATTCGGGGGTATTCAGATGCTTCTCAGCCGCCACAATCGCGTCCCGGCCCAGAATGGCGTGGGTTTTCATGATCTCGAATTCTTCAGCCGTGAGGCGTCCCGGCTTCAGCAAAATCCGGTCGGGGATGCCCACTTTGCCAATATCATGTAATGGCGCGGATTTAAACAGCAACTCGATGGTCTCGTCGCTCAGGAATGACGCGAAACGCGGATGGGTTTGCAGCTTTTTGGCCAGCGCCCGAACATAGTGCTGGGTGCGGCGAATATGCCCGCCGGCCGCGTTATCGCGGGTTTCCGCCAGTGACGCCATGGCGGCGATGATGACGTCCTGAATTGCGCCCACCGCTCGGGTGCGGCGCTGGACTTCTTGTTCAAGATAGGCGCTGCGATCCCGCAGAAACTGCCGGGCGTTTTTCAACATCAGATGGGTTGCTACCCGGGCCAGCACGACTGGCGGACTGATCGGTTTGGTGATGTAATCCGCCGCGCCGAATTCTAAACCCTTCTCTTCATCTTCTATCTGTGCTTTCGCGGTCAGGAAAATGACTGGAATATCCGCTGTATAGGGATTCGCCTTGAGTCGTTGGCAAACCTGGTAGCCGTCCATGCCTGGCATCATGATGTCGAGGAGAATCAAATCTGGCGGCGGATCCACGGCAGCGATTTTGAGGGCGCGTTCGCCCTCGGTGGCGACTTTGATTCGGTAGCGATTTTTGAGCAGGCCGCTGAGCAGAGTAATGTTGTCCGGCGTGTCATCCACGATCAGGAGGGTTTGTCGTTCCGTGAAATCAGCGCTGCTATTCATACTGATTGACCTTGACCGCTGTGGTCAAAATGAGGGGGGTATGCTCGATTATTCGTGGCCATGCATGTGCGTCGTCAGCACTAAGAGCAGCGCCAGGCAACCGAACGTCATCGCGGCAACACCCGCCAGAAACAGGGTTCCGGCCTGGAGTCCGCCGATCCAGTAAGCGCCCGTCAACCGTATGCCCACGGCGATCAGGCATGCGATCATGCCCAACAATCCAGCCAGACGGCCGATCCACAACAGTGTTGTTTCCATCATTGACCTCTTCATGCTGATGTTAGTAGAACAGTCGTTCATCATCTCCACCAGCAAATGCCATTGGGCAAGCAGCGCGCTGCCCGATGACATTGCTTTGGATAAACCTTTACTTCTCTTGCCCGCTGACGGGAGAAGGGTTGGGAGAGAGGGGGTTTTCAATCGCCCTCGGCTCATCCAGTCCCCGTTCCGCCAACGCTGCCGCTCGGAACAGGGCGCGCCCCTTGTTCATGGTTTCCTGCCATTCGCTTTCCGGTATGGAATCCGCAACGATGCCGGCTCCGGCCTGCACATGCAACATGCCATCCTTGAGTACCGCAGTGCGAATGGCAATGGCGGTATCCATGTTGCCGGACCAGGACAGATAACCGACGGCTCCGGCATAAACCCCGCGCTTGACCGGCTCCAACTCATCGATGATTTCCATGGCCCGAATTTTTGGCGCTCCGCTGACGGTTCCGGCTGGAAAAGTGGCGCGCAATGCATCGATCACCGTTAATTCAGAGCGCAGCCGCCCCGTCACGTTGGACACAATGTGCATGACATGCGAATAACGCTCGACCACCATCTTCTCGGTCAAGCAGACGCTGCCGATTTCGCTGACCCGGCCCACGTCATTCCGTCCCAGGTCGATCAGCATCAAATGCTCGGCCAATTCCTTGGGATCAGCCAGCATTTCGGCTTCCAGCGCTTGATCCTGCTCTTCCGTTGCGCCGCGATGGCGGGTGCCGGCGATCGGTCGCACGGTCAGCAAGCCATCCTCCAGACGGGTGAGAATCTCTGGCGAGGAGCCGACGATGTGGAAATCGCCCAGGTTCAAAAAATACATGTACGGTGAGGGATTCAGTCCGCGTAGCGCCCGGTATAAATCCAGCGGCGCGGCCCGGAACGGCGCGGACAGGCGTTGTGAGGGCACGACCTGCATACAGTCGCCGGCCAGAATATAAGCTTTGATCCGTTCGACCGCGTTTTCGTAACCCTGCTGCGTAAACCCGGACACGAATTCAATGTCGCCGACTTCGGGCGTGGAGCGACGGGGGCTGTACAGCGGGCGTGGCGCGCGCAATTTCTCCACCCATTCATCCAGACGCTGCTGGGCGCGGAGATAGGCGCGTTCTACCGCAGGATCGACCAGAGTAATCAGGTAGAGTCGCCCAGCCAGATTGTCGAACACCACCACATCTTCCGAAACCAGCAACAAAATGTCTGGGTTATCCAGCGGATCGGGATTCGGACAATGCGCCAGCCGGGGTTCAATATAGCGAATCGTGTCGTAGCCGAAGTAGCCGACCAGTCCGCCGATGAAGCGCGGCAATCCCTCGCCGGTTGCCGGAACCCGATAGCGACTCTGGAAATTTTCAAGCCAGTCCAGAGGATCGGAACACTCCAGCGATTCCACGATTTCACCCGAATGTTCAACGGTGATGCGCTGACCGCGTACCCGGATGATTTTGCGGCAGGGCAGGCCAATGATCGAATAGCGGCCCCATTTCTCGCCGCCGTGTACCGACTCGAACAGAAAGCCGAAAGGCCCCTCGACAAGTTTCAGAAAGACACTCAGAGGCGTATCGAGGTCGGCCAGTACCTCGCAGACCACAGGGATACGGTTA
>JAGRHK010000195.1 GCA_020444985.1 Candidatus Competibacteraceae bacterium | reverse complement strand
ACTTGTTATAAGCACACGGTGACCACTCGCTTCTAGCGATTTTATGGCATATCGAAAGAAGTGCACATCGGCAGGGTGGACAATATCGAAAAGTATGCGCATGAAATACTCTGATGGTTAGTGTCTATGAGACGAGATCTTTCAAGATCATTCAATCAAAAAGCGGCGCTGGCATATCAAATGGTATTGATATGCCAGATATTACCGATGATTCCCATGACGCCATCTTCGGACCCGACCCTGCTCGATTCCCATGCCGACCGCTGCCAACGATATGCGCAGATCGGAGTGCGCCGTCAGGAGCGCGCTTGCCAGCCTAGATGATTCAAATACGCCAAGCGGGCCTCTTCATCGGGCAGCGCTTCCTGTAATACGTGCATGAACGACGGGTCTAGCTCCGGTTGATGGAGAAGCCGCCGCGCATCCGCAGTACGCGGGATGCGCATCAGGTGGTTCATTCGCTCATGACGAGCGTCCCGTGAATCTTCCAGCGAAGCGTTCATGATAAAGGGTCCTCTCTTTCGTCAACGCGCTGACGCCCATTGGCCAGGCGTTCCCAGCGCTGAAAGCGGTAAGGCCAAGCGTGATCCGCATCCGCAGAATGCGCTTCCTCCCATTTTAGCTCCCAGCCGCCAGGATCCCATTCGGGAAACCAGACATCGCCGGGAAGGTCAGCTTCAATCTGCGTCAAATACAGCCGGTGAGCCAGCGGCAGGGTTTGCGCATAGAGCGATGCGCCGCCGATGACGATGATTTCCGGAACCGGAGCGCCGGCGATCAATGCTTCGTCCAGGGAATGGACCACGGTACAGCCAGGCGCTACGTAGTCGGAATCGCCGGTTAAAACGATCATGCGCCGACCTGGCAATGGTCGGCCAATCGATTCCCAGGTGCGCCGCCCCATGAGCAAAGGCTTGCCCATTGTGGTTTGCTTGAAGAAGCGCAAATCGGCGGGCAACCGCCAGGGCAAGCGGTTATCGCGCCCGATCACTCGGTTCCGGGTCAGCGCGGCGATCAGCGTAATTTCCACAATCATGCTCCTGTGTTCCATGTGCATGGCAGGATTTCCAAAGTTACAAAGCTTGCGATGGATGCTATACTGTCAAAAAAATTTTGTGATATCAAATGATTAATTTTAATCACTGAGTCTGGACTGGAAGATGCGTGGTAAGACCGAGCTGGCATCGTTTCTGAAAAAGCAGGCTGGCGGGCGCGAGATTTGAGGTTGAATATGAATAAGACGACAACAGAAACTGTTTTTATGCAAGGCGCACAGTGGGTACGGGCGGACGTTCATCTGCACACCCGCGCAGACGACGAGTTCAAGTACGCGGGCGATGACAACTTTTACAACAGCAAGTATGTGGATGCGTTGGAGAAAGCGGGCATCCGATTAGGCATCATCACCAATCACAACAAGTTCGATTTTAAAGAGTTCAAGGCGCTACGCAAGACAGCCCAGAAGAAAGGTATTGCGCTGTTGCCGGGCGTAGAGTTGTCGGTCAATGACGGGGCCAATGGCATCCACACGCTGGTCGTGTTTTCCGACGACTGGTTGGCTGATGGGCATGATCATATCAATCCCTTTTTGGGCGTCGCTTTCGAGGGAAAAATCCCTGCTCAGTATGAACAGGAAAACGGGCGGTCGTCGCTCTCTCTGCTGGAAACCATCAAGAAGCTGGAAAGTTACCACCGCGACTTTTTCCTGATCTTTGCCCATGTCGAAGCGCCGAGTGGACTTTGGGCTGAGCTGGACGGCGGACGCCTTTCCGAGCTAGGTCGCAACGAATTCTTTCGTCGCCATACTTTGGGTTTTCAGAAGGTTCGCACCTGCAACAAACTGCAAGAACAAAACAAACCCTGCCGGACTAAAATCCAGCAGCATCTCAAGGGTTGGTATCCCGCCGAGCTGGAAGGCAGCGACCCCAAGTGCATCGACGAGATCGGTCGGGAAAAAACTTGCTACCTGAAGCTGGGTGAGTTGTCCTTCGACGCGGTCAAGTTCGCCTTGAGCGATCCGGCTGCGCGGGTCGCGCCGGAGCCACCCAAGCATCAGGCATCGCACATTCGCAGCATCCATTTCGACGGGGGCATCCTCGACGGGCAAACGCTGTACTTCTCCCCCGAACTCAACACGCTCATCGGCATCCGAGGCAGCGGCAAGTCGTCCATCCTGGAAGCGGTGCGCTATGCCCTCGACATTCCACGGGGGGAGAAAACGCAGGACACCCGCTATAAAGACGAACTGATCCGCCACACCCTCAACAGCGGTGGCAAGGTGACGCTCACGGTGTGCGATGAGTACGGGCAGGAATTCACCATCTCCCGCATCTTCCGTGAAGCGCCGAACGTCTATCTGGACGGCAAGTTGCAGCCCGGCGTATCGATTCGGGAAACCGTGCTACGCCGCCCCATCTACTTCGGACAGAAAGACCTCTCCAGCACCGGCGAAGGCTTCGAGACCGATCTAGTGGAAAAGTTGGTCGGCGAAAAGCTCCGCGTGCTGCGCGACGACATCGAAAACCAACGCCAGCGTGTACGGGAAGCCGCCCAGCACTGGCTCAAGCTCGGCAACAGCGCCGAACTCAAGCGTGACTACGAGCAGCAGCTCGCCGATGCCAACTTCCGCCTGAAGAAGTTCGAGGAGTACGGCGTCGCCGACAAACTCCAAAAGCGCCTGGGCTTCCAGCAGGATGCCGCCGCGCTCACGCGCATGAAGACACGGGCAGGCAACTTCATCCTCGCCTTAGGCAGCCTGATCGCTGAGCATGAGGACGAGTTGCGCAACGCGACGAGTTATGTTTCCAAGCAGAATCCAGATTTCTTCGCGACCTATTACGCCGAATTTTCGCAGCTGACCGCCAAGGTCGATCAGCTCAAACAGATTGAGCGCGAGGCGCACGCCATTGCGGGCCGCCTCCTGGCTAAGCAGGGTGAGTTCGAAGGCGCGCGCGCAAACCTTCAGGAAGCGTTCGCGCAAGTCGAACGGCAATTGGCTCAGGAACTCAAACAAACCGGCATGACCGCTATTCAGCCGGATGACTTCTTGGCCCAGCAGCAGCGCAAGACCAAAGCGGAACAGATGCTGGAGGCGCTGGCCAAGCAGGAATCACAACAGACCAGCACCTGCGATACCTTGTTGGCCGAAATCGATAAGCTCAACGAGCTTTGGTTGCGTGAATTCAACACCATCAAGGCCGAGCTGGGCCGGGTGAACGCCGGCCATACCGCCTTGCAGATCGAAGCCGACTTCAAGGGCGACAAGGAAGCCGCCATCGGCTTCATGCAGCAGCTTTTCAAGGGCAGCAACATTCGCGAAACTACCCTGCGAGCCGTCATGGCGGACTACGCCGATTTCGGCGGACTCCTGCGCGCGCTACCGGGAGCTTTAGCCAAGGCCAGCAGCACCCCCGAGGTGTTTGAAAAGACCTTCATGCAGAACCTAGCCGAGTTCGTCACTTGGCAGGTTCCCAACCGCTTCATCATCCGCTATCGCGGCAAGGAACTGAAAGACCACTCGCTCGGACAGCGCGCTTCCGCTCTGCTGCTCTACGTCCTCAGCCAGCGCCGGAACGATGTCATCATCATCGACCAGCCAGAAGACGATCTGGACAATCAGACCATCTATGACGACGTGATCAAGCTACTGCGTGAGATGAAATCGCGGGTCCAGTTCATCTTCGCCACCCACAACGCCAACTTCCCGGTGCTTGGTGACGCCGAGCTGGTACACGCTTGCGAGTACCAGGATGAAAAGGTCGCCACGCGAAGCGGCAGTATCGACGCCCGCCCAGTGCGGGAAGCCATCATCAACATCATGGAAGGAGGCCAGGAAGCCTTCAACCGCCGCAAAGAGGTTTACAACCTATGGAAACCACAGAACTGATCGACGTTCTCAGCCGAGGCGAAGATAGTCGCCATCAGTTCAAGACAGACATCACTAATGCTGATGCCTTAGCGGCGGAAATCGTCGCCTTCAGCAACGCTGTGGGTGGGCACATCTTTATCGGCGTCAACGACGATGGCGCGGTGCGCGGCCTGTCCGGCGCCGATGTGGTTCGCCTCAACCAGCTCATCGCCAATGCGGCCTCGCAAAATGTGCGCCCTGCGGTGAACCCACTCACGGACAACGTGCCTCACCCCAATGGCACGGTGATGGTAGTCTCCATTCCGGAAGGCATCAGTAAGCCCTACATGGATAAAAACGGGGTGATTTGGGTAAAGAACGGCGCCGACAAGCGCCGCGCCACCTCGCGTGAGGAGATCCAGCGTCTATTCCAGCAGGCTGGCTTGGTCCATGCCGACGAAACGCCGGTGGCAAGCCTGGGCGTGAGCCATGTGGACCTGCCTTATTTCGAAACCTTCTTCGAGCAGCAATTCGGCGAACCGCTCGCCCGACACAACCAACCGCTTCCCCAGTTGCTGACCAACATGAACTTGATGAAGCAGGGACAGCTCAACGTGGCAGGCAGCCTATTGTTCGCAAAAGCGCCACAACATGCGCTGCCCGCCTTCATGACCAAGGCGGTGGCCTTTATCGGCGACCAGATT
Organism: Candidatus Competibacteraceae bacterium; assembly: GCA_020444985.1. GTDB lineage: Bacteria > Pseudomonadota > Gammaproteobacteria > Competibacterales > Competibacteraceae > UBA2383. Next base: position 10 of record JAGRHK010000195.1, on the reverse strand, counting down.
GAGGGCGAAC
>JAGRHK010000194.1 GCA_020444985.1 Candidatus Competibacteraceae bacterium | reverse complement strand
TTGCGTTACGGTCAAGCCGGTTCCACTGTCGTTGGCTAATACGGTGACGGTGACTGGCGTAGTCGCCGCGGTTGTGGCTGTATCATCGACCGCATTCAGCCCCGGCGGATTGACCGTCACCGTCACCGTCGCCGTGTCCGTCTGGCCAAAACTGTCCGTGATGGCGTAGGTGAAAGTGTCCGTACCAGCAAACCCAGCATTGGGGGTGTAGGTAATCGTGTTGTCGGCATTGCGCACCGCCGCGCCCTGCGCCGGCACACTCGTTACCGCGACCGTGACGCCCGTATTGGGCGTGTCATTGGCCAGCACATTAATAGTGACCGGCGTAATCGCTGCCGTCGTCGCCGTATCGTCCACCGCATTCAGTCCCGGTGGATTGACCGTCACCGTCACCGTCGCCGTGTCTTGCAGGATAACAGTGTTGAACCCGACAAAAAGGGTATAAGTAAAGGTATCCGATCCTGCAAAACCTGGATTGGGCGAATAAATAATCGAATTGCCACTACCAACAACAGCACTACCATTTGCCGGTGATCCAGTCACGGTTACTGAGTCAACAATACCGCCAAAACTTGCCCCAGTATCGTCATTAGCCAACACGTTAATATTGACCGAACTGCCCGCCACGACTATAGCCGTATCATCCACAGCATCGATCAGCGGCGTTTGCGCCCGCAGATTCGTTCCCCAGTCCGGCAAGAGAATCAAAAAGAGACCAGCGAGCATCAACGCAACGGCCTTCGCCCAAAATCCACAATGCTGTGATGATCGATTCTTCATGGTGATGCCGCCTTTATCACGGGTCGTGCTCATTGGTTGCTTTTGCTACGGCAAGGGACTGCTTTCTCCAATCAAGGTAAATGCCGCCCAGAAGATCGGATGCGCCATGCTGGGTTGTTCCAACAACGCCAACTGCGCCTGCCGCAATGCTTCAGCCCTTCCCATATCTGGCGATTTCTGATAAGCATCAAAGGTATGCGTGGTCAGGAAAACCGTAGGTTCCGAAACCACATACCAGTGAGAAGCCAGCAATGCCCTTGAACCTGCGTAGAAAAACGCGGTTGCCAACCCGGATAATCCTTCGCCGCGCAGACGCCCGCTCCCGCCGCCCGCCGTGTTACAGGCTGACAATAAGACCCATTCAGCATCCAGTTTCAAACTGGCAATCGTACTGGCGCTGAGCAGGCCACTATCCTCCCCTTGCGCTGCTGCCTGTGGCGTCAACGCCAGCGCGGGTTCCTTTAAGCAATCGAGTTCGCCGGGCAGCAGCGCATGCGTGGCAAAAGCGATGATCCGGTAATTCTGCAAATTGCGGGTCTCAACTGCGGAAACCGTGGCTTGTTGGCCCAGTACCACCGCCGGTCGGGCACCCAAGGTGCGGGCCAGCGTGCGCAACTCGACTGCCGTTTCCGGAAGTTGCGGCAATCGGCTGAGCGCTTTCGCGTTAAATTGGCAATTCTGAACCACTTGATCGACACCATTGCCGCCACCGCGCAACGGACCCGCCGACCCGCTTGAAAAGACCGGATCGCCAAAACCGATAAACGGTAAACGCGCCTGTGAAGCGCCGGCCACCTGACGGAATTGCTCCAGGGCGACCACGGAAGGCAACAAGCTAACCGCCATGTCGCGCACCAGCCAGGCCGCTTGCCGGTAATGGCCCGGTTCGGGCGCGCGCCGCACCAATAACGCTGGCGGCAGGCTGAGCAACGCCCCAGATGGCGCTACGATCAAATGCTCGACGCCAACCAATGCCGATTCCAACGGACCGAGCAGTTGCTGGTAGAGGTTATGGGCAAGGAGCAGATCGAAATCGGGCAGGCGGCCAGAGCTGGCGTCCACTCCAGCACGCAATTTTTCCACTTGGGCCGTGAGTTGCTGCGCTGGCAATTTCACCGCCGCGCCCTGCAAAGCGCCATTGGCTTTGCTCAGAAATACCCAGGTTTCCCGTTGCCCCGGCAGCACCCGTAACAGCGCCTCATGGCTCCGCAGCAACTTCGCAACCTCCACAGCATTCAGCGGCGTTGGAGTCACCAGGCGGCCATAACGCGGGAAGCGGGCTTGCAGTTGCTGTTCGCGAAGTGCGTATTCCTCCGCCGCTGTGCGCAATTTGGCTTTGAGCGCTTCCTCGTGAGTCGTATCCCGTTCCAGAAAGGGTTTGCTCTGTTCTATGCCTAACGCATATTGGATATCCTGGCGCGCCTTTAACGCATCTTGCAACGCCCGCGCTGTTTCACGCACGGCGGGATCCGTCTCCGCCAGACGCGCCGCGACTTGGGTCACCGCCCGCCCGGCGGCGGGCGTCTGGCCCAATTGCGAAACGGTGAATGCCTCATCCAGCAAGGCCGATTTGTCGGCAACAGCGTTGCTGTCAATCCGTTCAAACAATAATTCGAGGTAACCTTCCATGTCCTGCGTCTGCAACTGGGCTAACGCTGTTGGCTCACCGAGCAACATCCGGCGGGCTTCTCGCCACAGCGCGAGCGCGCGTTCGGGCTGACCGGCAGACCGTTCCACGCGGGCCTGGGTCATGAGCGCCTCAGCCAAGGCCCGACCTTCGCCAAACAGAGCGCGACTTAGATCAGTGGCCACCTGAGCCTGATTCCGGGCTTGTTCATAGGCTTGGCGGCGGCGATAGACTTCTGCCAGGCGTTGGCGACTTTCGCTAACCCAGTGATAATCGCCGCCCCGCACCGTATCGAAGATCGTGAGCGCTTGCGCGTATGCGGCTTCCGCTTCCGCCAATTTGCCCAGTGCCACATAGACATCGCCGACGCCAATGAGCGAATGGGCGATGCGCGGATTCATGGCCCCCTGCCGAGAGTTTGCTGCGGCGGACTGACTGAGTTCCCAGGATTGTTGTGCGTACTGTTCAGCGCGCTCCGGTTCGCCCCGGTCCAGCGCATACCAAGCCCGATAAACCAGCAATTCCGGCCAATCCGAAGCGTCAGGCGAGGCTTTCACCAACGGTTCAGCGCGTTGCAACATGGCCTCCGCCGCACCCGGTTGCAAGCGGCTGAGTTCGCGCCCGATCCGCGCGGCCAGATAACCGCCGCTGGGATGATTGAGGCCCTTGATCCGCTCATGGATTTCCAGGGCGTGTTGCGCAAGTTCAAGCGCGCGTTGATGGTTTTTCGCAGAGTTGTACAGGGTGCTTAACTCATCCAGCGCGGTGAACTGTCCCATATCTTCCAGGCCAATCAAGCGACCTTCCGGAGCCGCCGCCTGTTCAGCCAGGGCGATCAATTGCGACCGACTGCCTGGCCGTATTTCCTCCGCCGTTCCTCGCAGCGAGGCCTGGATAAAGCGCTCGAACAGTGGGGCCAGATGCGCGGGTCCCCACAGGATGAAAGCACGGCGATCAACGCCCGCTGCGATCAGCAAGTAAGGAAAACCGCCGTTGTAGCTGATGCAACGCCGCAGAAAAGCGGGTTGTTCATGCAAAATGCGTGTCGGCTCCGGATCGCTGCACTCTGCCTCGGTCTGCACCGTTTCAGCCAACGCGCTTTGCTTGAGAAAGCGCGCCTCCCACCGCGCCGCCGGTTGTGGCAGGCTTCCTCGCCAGACCAAGCCAGCCGGACGCTCCCAGCCGGGACAACGAATCGCGAACTGTTCCAAACCTTCGTCGCGGCCCGATTTGTAAAATTCGCAGGCGATATCACCGAGCGCTTTGGCGTTTTCAGGCAAGGCAATGCGCGTCCCGACCGGCAACCCCTCGGGAGCGGTCACCGAACCGCCCGTGCTTCCCGTGGCGCATCCCCCTAGCGTCAGAACGCTAGCCAATAACAACATCACGCCATAGCGGCGCTCACGGTGAGCCATACGTTGTCCCTCCTCGCACCGGTGCAGGCGCGCAATCACACGCCTTGCGACATCTCAATGGGCAAGCTTATTTCTCATGCAATAATCGCGATCATTAAGTCTCAGGCAGCACGTAAGCACGGTTCTTTTAATTATTTTTACCCTTTCATGGGCGGTCGGTCCTTGCTACATCCAAACGAATGAACTCACTCCGCCGATTCGCATCGCGACCCGCCTCCGTAGCGTTAGAGGCAACGGGATAGGCTTCCCCATAGCCCTCGGCGATCAGGCGATCAGGCGCAACGCCATGCTCGATGAGATACGCTCGCACCGCCTGCGCCCGTTTCCTGGATAAGATTAGATTATATTTATTCGAGCCGGCGGCATCGGTATGCCCGGCAATCAACAGTAGGGCATTCGCCAGCGTTGCGCTTTTCAGGGCAGCCACATACTCATCAAGCAGGGGATAGGCTTCAGTGCGGATACGCGCGGAGTTCAAATCAAAATGAATGCGCGCTGCGATCTTGGGACGATCGCGAATCAGATCCAGATAACTCAGGGTTGCCAGCGACTTGATCGGCTGAGACGGCGTCACTTGGGCCGGAACGGGATCATCCACAATGCCGGCAGGCCCGCGCAAGCGCCCCACGCCTGGACTGCTGAGGCCCGGCGCTCCACGCAACTGCAGCGGCGGTTGCGCCGTACTGGGAGCACCGCCCAGGGCGCGTTCAATGTCCGAAGCGGTCTGGGGAGGCGAAGGCGGCGCGGC
>JAGRHK010000193.1 GCA_020444985.1 Candidatus Competibacteraceae bacterium | reverse complement strand
CCGAAGCATCGCCCCGTGTCAGAGGGTTATCCCGCCAGATGTTAAATGGACTGGCTTTTCTGGGATGCGTCGGTTGTTTGTTTTTCTCCTATTATGTACAGCATTATCAAGGGATTGATCCTTGTCCGTTATGCATTTTTCAGCGTCTGGCGTTGCTGGCGGTCACCTTGGTTTTTCTAGCGGCGGCCGTGCATAATCCCCGCGAGTGGGGCGCGAAAATATATGGGGTATTGCTGGCGCTCGTTGCCGGCGGAGGCGCGGGGATTGCGGCCCGCCATGTCTGGTTGCAACATCTGCCGCCGGAGGAAGCGCCGCGTTGCGGACCCAGCCTGGAGTATATGCTGGAAGCCTTCCCTCCAAACGAGATTATTCGCGAGGTGCTCACCGGTTCTGGCGAATGCGCCCAGGTCGATTGGACTTGGCTGGGGTTTAGCATGCCGCAGTGGACGTTATTGCTATTTATTAGTCTGCTCATTATTGGGCTATGGGGTAACGGGCGGCTGCGGCGTTAAAGACGGAGGTCGATGGCCAGCGTGCCTACCGGCGCGCCAGTTTGATCGGTTCACGCGCTACTACATCTGGCCAAAGACCCGCCGAGCGGTCGTGACCGTTGTGTCGATATCCTCTTCAGTATGCGCCGAGGACATGAAGCCCGCCTCAAACGCGGATGGCGCAAAGTAAACGCCCTCGTCCAGCATGCCATGGAAGAACGCTTTGAACCGCTGGATGTCGCAGGCGATTGCTTGGGCATAGTTGGCGACGGGTTCAGTGGTAAAAAACAAGCCAAACATGCCGCCAACATGATTCGTGGTGAGCGGGACGCCATTCTCGTTGGCGGCCATGCTCAGCTCCTCGCATAATCGCTGGGTTTTAGCAGCGAGTTGGTCATGAAAACCGGGCATTGAAATCAAGTCCAGCGTCACCAGTCCAGCGGTCATAGCGACGGGATTGCCGGACAGAGTGCCTGCCTGGTAGATCGGTCCCAGCGGCGCCAGCTTTTCCATAATATCCCGGCGACCGCCAAAAGCGCCCACTGGCATGCCGCCGCCGATAATTTTGCCAAGGGTCGTCAAGTCCGGCGTGACTTTGTACAACGCCTGAGCGCCGCCGCGCGCTACCCGAAATCCTGTCATGACTTCGTCGAAAATCAGCACGGTTTGGTAGTGGTCACAAATCTGCCTTAATCCAGCCAGGAACCCGTGTGCCGGTGGAATACAGTTCATATTGCCAGCGATCGGCTCTACGATCACTGCAGCGATTTCGTCGCCGATTTCCGCAAAGACCTGACGAACTTGCAGTAAATCGTTATAAGTCAGAGTCACGGTGTAGGCGGCCAGCGCCGTCGGTACGCCGGGCGAGGTCGGCACGCCCAAGGTCAGCGCCCCGGAGCCTGCTTTGACCAGCAGGGAATCGGAGTGGCCATGGTAGCAGCCCTCGAACTTGACAATCTTGTTGCGTCCCGTGAAGCCGCGCGCCAGACGAATGGCGCTCATGGTCGCTTCGGTTCCAGAGTTGCACATCCGTACTCGTTCTATGGAGGGCATCAATTCTTGAATCCGCGCCGCCATCGTGGTTTCAATCTCGGTGGGCGCCCCAAAGCTCAGCCCGCGCGTGGCGGCTTCCCGCACTGCGCGGATGACCGCCGGATGAGCGTGGCCGAGGATCATCGGTCCCCACGAGCCGACGTAGTCGAGATAGCGCCGGTCGTCCTCGTCGTATAAATAGGCGCCCTCGCCGCGTTTGAAGAAGAGAGGCGTCCCGCCAACCCCGCGAAAGGCGCGGACCGGCGAATTAACGCCACCGGGAATATAGCGTTGCGCTTCCGCAAATAGCTGTTCTGAGCGAGTGGTCATTGTAGAGGTCCTCACGCAAATAACGCCGCGTAACGCGCGGCGGCGCACTGAATATCAGGTTGAGCGAACACCCCGCTGATGACGGCCAACGCATCGGCGCCCGCTTCCAGTAGCGGGGGGGCATTTTCCGGAGTGATACCGCCGATTGCGACGATCGGAATGTTCAGCGCAGCCCGAGCTTCCTGTAGCAAAGCCAGAGAGGCTCGTATCTCTGTCGATTTGGTCGGTGATGGGAAAAAGGCCCCAAATGCGACGTAGTTTGCACCGGCCCGTTCAGCCCGCAACGCAAATTCCAACTGGTCGTAGCAGGAGACGCCAATAATGGCGTTCTTGCCTAACCGGGTGCGAGCTGTGGCGAACGACGGATCATCCTGGCCAATGTGCGCGCCCGCCGCTCCGACTTCGGCAGCCAGCTCCACATCATCATTGATGATCAAGGGTGCGCCATAACGCTGGCATAACACATTCAGCGCCTGCGCCTGCGCCCGCCGCCGCTCGGTATCGGCGCTTTTATCGCGGTACTGAAGCAGGCGCGCGCCGCCGAGGAGCGCTTGTTCAACGGTAATGGTCAGGCGCTCGTCGGGAATCAGCACAGCGTCAGTGATGGCGTACAGTCCTCGACAGATGCAGGCTTGGCTCATGATTGACCTCGGGAAGCGCTGGCCCAGTACATGCGGTTTGGGATGTGTTGTCCGCCGCCAATGGCATAGCCTGCTTGCAGGGATCGCCACGTATGATCCTGAGCGCGATAGATAATGGTGGAAATCGCTTCCTCCGGGCTCAAGCCGTGGCTTTGCGCTAACAAGGCGGCGATGGCAGCAGCCAGGGTGCAACCGGAGCCGTGATAACTGGCGGTTAAACGCGGCCAGTGATACGTTTCCAGTAACCGATTATTGCCATACAGGCGATTGATGACTTCGGTGGATGATTCGGTTTCATGCCCGCCGGTGATAAGTGCATAGCGGCAACCGCGCGCCAGCAGGGCCATGGCGCAGGCTTCCAGCGTATCCGCTTCTGGAGCCAATCGGCGGGCTTCGACGCTATTGGGCGTTAGCACGGTGGTCAAGGGCAGCAGCAAGGTTTGCATCGCCTCGATCAGCCTGTTATTGGCCAGGTCCGTTCCACCACCCGCCGCCAGCACCGGGTCCAACACGACCGGGATATGGGGATAAGCGCTGAGCAGCGTGTGCAGGGCGATGGCATTGTCAGGATGGCCGATCAACCCGATCTTGAATGCCATGACGGGCATATCTTCCAGCACGGCGCGCGCTTGCGCCAGCAATTCTTCTGCGGCAACCGGCCATAGCGCCTGGACATTGTGGGTGTCCTGTACGGTCAGGGCGGTAATCACTGGCGCAGGATGGCAACCCAGACTGGTCAGGGTTTCGATGTCGGCCGCGATGCCAGCGCCCCCACTGGGATCGTTACCGGCCAGAGTCATGACAACCGGAGGTGAGAAAGGAGGAAAATCAGTCAAACCGATGCTCCAGTGGAAAAGTGAAATAATAATCCAGGGCCATAATCAGCGCGGAGGTTGTCTGAAATTCTAGTAAAGAAAGGGGGTTTTTCAGAAGGCGTCCGCATGGGACAATGGTTGCCGCTATAGGGCAACTCTTTAGGAAGTATATCAAATGAAGAAATATATGTGTTTGATTTGTGGCATCATCTATGATGAAGAGAAGGGTTGGCCCGATGACGGCATCCCGCCGGGTACGCTTTGGGAAGATGTACCGTCGGAATGGACCTGCCCCGCATGCGGCGCGGCCAAGGATGATTTTGAAATGGTGGAAATTTAACTGGGCGATATGGAAACGTGGTCTGCGTCACGTCCGCCAGATCTCCCCCAGCGCAATTTCCAGTTCCGGCAAGGCCAGCGGCGCGATGTAATCCTGCTCCCCGCGTATCAACACCGTGCGATAACCGGTTGAACTCGGCTCCCGATAAATTTCCGCTTGCCGGGCGTTGATATCCACCAGCCAGGTTTCGGAAATCCCGCAACGGCCATACACCGGAATCTTTTTCTCCCGATCATATTGCACGGAGCGGTCGGCCACTTCGATCAGTAGCAGCACCTCATCGACGGTCGGCAAATGATCCCAGTAGTTTCCAGACTTAAGCAAGGCGAGATCCGGTTCGGGTTCCGAAGTTGCCAAATCAATGGGGTTTTGCACCGATACAATCCCTTGATCCCGAGCCGGGTAAAATAAATAAATCAGTTTATTTAAAGCACTCATGTGCCGACTACCAATCGGAGCCATATCGAACAACTCCCCTTCCAGTAACTCGATCCGGGTATCCTCATCAAAAATGCCGGCTTCGCCCATTTGATGATATTCCTCTACCGTGATCCGGTGGCAGCGGGGTTCGACGATTGCATTCATGGCTCCACTCCGATGACTCAACGCTTCATCGATTCAAAAAATTCTTTGTTCGTCTTGGTATTTTTCAACCGCTCCAGCAAAAATTCCATCGCTTGCAACTCATCCATCGGATGCAGCAGCTTGCGCAAAATCCACATCTTTTGTAAATCATCCGGTTCGGTCAACAATTCCTCGCGGCGGGTGCCGGAACGGTTGATGTCAATAGCCGGGAATACCCGTTTTTCGGAAATCCGCCGATCCAGATGAATCTCCATGTTGCCGGTGCCTTTGAATTCCTCATAAATGACATCGTCCATGCGCGAACCGGTATCGATCAGGGTTGTAGCGAGAATGGTCAGCG
>JAGRHK010000192.1 GCA_020444985.1 Candidatus Competibacteraceae bacterium | reverse complement strand
AAAGGGCGCTTTGCCGCCTGGCGCGAGTCCAGTTGCCGAATCGCGCCCGCCGCGCCATTGCGAGGATTAACCAGAGTCGGCAGGCCGGCGACCCGCTGTCGGGTATTGTAACGTTCAAAATCGGGACGGCTCATGTACGCTTCGCCGCGCACTTCCAGCACTGTGGGCGCTTCACCGCGCAAACGGAGCGGCAGGCACTTGATCGTCCGCACGTTTTGCGTCACATCCTCGCCCGTCTCGCCATCGCCGCGCGTCGCTGCCTGCACCAGCAAACCCTGTTCATAGCGCAGGCTGATGGCCAGACCGTCAAACTTCAACTCGCAGGCATATTCCACCGGCGCTGCGTCGGTGTCCAGATCAAGTTCACGACGCACCTGGGCGTCAAACGCCCGCGCGCCCTCCGGCCCCGTATCCGTTTCAGTGTGGATGGACAGCATGGCTATGCGATGCCGGACGGACGCAAACGCTTCCAGCGGCTTGCCGCCAACGCGCTGAGTCGGCGAATCCGGAGTCATCAGTTCAGGATATGCGGCCTCCAACGCCTGCAATTCCTGGAATAGCCGATCGTATTCGGCATCGGGAATTTCCGGACTGTCGAAGATGTAGTAGCGATCGCCGTGCCAGTTGAGTTGTTCACGTAATTGGGCAGCGCGGAGTCTACAATCATCCGGGATTTTTTTGTCCGGCATCTTTAATCTTTCATTTCTGAAGATTGCGCCCAAAGTCGTTGCTTGCGCCGGAATTCCATGACTTCATTGCGCAGGTGAAAAAGGCCCTTGTTCGTTAAACGATTGCGGCGCTCATCGCAGATCATGCCGCCCAACTGTTGCGCCAGTTGATCGGCAATGACAACCAGTAAATCCAGGGCCTTGATTTCTTCCATCGGACCCGGCAGGCTCATGAACACCAGCAAGCCTGGCGTCGTCACCCCGTCCAGCGTCGACGCCTCGAAAATGCCCGGCTTACGTAAATGGGCCATGCTGAAAATGGGTTCGCCGTCACTGCTCTCTGCGTAACGCTCAAACAGACCGCTGGCGCCCAGTTGAAAATTCAGATCAAGGGCGACTGCTTGGATATCCGGGCCTTTAAAGACAGATTGGCCAATCGGCACTGCGATCACGGTCAAGGCCACCGTCATTTTCAGCGGCTCTGTGCTTATCGGTTTTCGAGTGGAGTCGTCAGGGGGGCCGGCAACCGCAACGGGGTCTGCCTCAATCACCGAATCCGTTTCAGAAATAGCTTTCGTTTCGGTGACCGGATCGGCATCGACGTCAACTTTGACGTCAACGGTGGGTTCCTCCTCGCCAGGCGTGGACTGTGTTTGGCGATAGAGCGGTCGAATTTCGACATCAATCAATGCCTTTTCGGCCAACGGATGATCTGGAGTAATCAACATTCCGCCAAAGTTATGGCCGTTGCTGATCTCCTCATTCGGCGCTGATGAATCGCTGGGATCGCCGAACACCGGTTCTTTTTGCAGCGAGGGCTGCCGCCGGCGTTTGCGAAGTCCCTCGCGAATGTGAGCGCGCATCCCCCAGACATAGATCAGAGCTATGATAATGACGCCAATCCCCGCCAATAGCCACTGTAACTGTGTTTTATCCAACATTTCCATGAATTCACAACCCTGGATTGCGCTTACCGCAATCTGATATGTACGGTGGTGATGATCAATTCGCCCTGCCTGCCAGCGACGAATAGAGCACGATTTACCCTTGTTTGTACTGAAATTCTCGCACTTTAACAAACCAATTTTGTCACATGCAAATTTCAATTGGCCACATGCAAATTTCAATTGGCCACATGAAAATTTCAAACAGCGCTCGGTCAATGCACGCCGGCCAGGCGGGTCGCCGCTTCAACGTCCACCGCCACCAGGCGCGACACGCCCGCTTCCTGCATCGTCACGCCGGCCAGATGTTCGGCAATCTCCATGGTCGCCTTATTATGAGTGATGAAGACGAATTGCACTCGCGTCGCCATGTCCTGCACCAGCGCGCCAAAGCGCCGGACATTCGCCTCGTCCAATGGCGCGTCCACTTCATCCAGCAGACAAAACGGCGCGGGATTCAGTTGGAAAATAGCAAACACCAGCGCCACGGCGGTCAATGCCTTCTCACCGCCGGATAGCAGGCTGATCGAGCCAATGCGTTTGCCGGGCGGCTTGGCCATGATCGCCACGCCGGCATCCAGCACATCGTCGCTGCTCAGTTCCAGATGCGCCTCGCCGCCGCCGAACAAGCGGGGGAACAGTTCTCGCAAACCGGCGTTGACTTGTTCAAAAGTTTCCCGAAACCGGGCGCGAGTCTCGCGATCCATTTGACGAATGGCGTTCTCCAGGGTCGTGAGCGCTTCCAGCAAGTCGGCATTCTGGGCATCCAGATAGTGTTGCCGCTCGGACCGCTCGGCGAATTCCTCAATGGCCGCCAGGTTGATGGCTCCCAGACGCTGGATACGCCGCTCAATCTGCTCCAGCCGACTTAACCCGTCTTGTTCTTCCGCGTCAGCCGGCAGCGTGGACGCTACGGTTTCCGGATCGGTTTCCAGTTCGGCCAACTGCTCCCGCAGACTGTGTTGACGCACGCGCGCCTCGCTGGAGGCCAGGCGTTGTTCCTCGATTTGTCGCCGTTGCGCTTCGGCGTACCGTTCACAATGACCACGCGCTTTCTCTCCTGCGGTCAGTTCCGCATCTTGCGCTTCCAGACGCTGCCGCGCCTCGGCCAATTCCGTTTCCACCACCAAGCGGTTTTCCAGCCAATCCGCCAGTTCGTCTTCCGCAGTCTGTAAAAGTTCGTCGCTATCGGTCAACCGCTCCGCCGCTAACCGGTCATGCCGTTCTTGTAATTGGCGCTGCTGAAGATCGAGACGCTTCAGCGCCTCGTCCGTTGCGGCGACCTGAACCCGTAATGCTTCCAGAGCCGCCGCCTGTCGAGTCGCCTCCTGCCGGGTCGCTTCACTCCCAGTGCGGTAGCGCTGATAATCTTCCTGTAAGCGCTCACGCCGTTTGCTCAGTTCCATCTGTTCAGTGCACAGGTTTTCCAAGGTTGACAATGCATCCTCAAGCTGCATCCGGGCCATTTGCACCTGTTCCCGATCCTGTTCGCATTGAAAATCCAGCTCCCCCTGCTCCTCGACCAGCGTCTCGCGGCGCGCCTGCGCTTGTTCCCAGTGCGCTTGGGCGGTCTTCATTTCACTCTGTGCATGAGCCCAGTCCCGGTGTCGCTGATTCGCGATCTGTTGAACTTCGCGGTGCTGTTGCTCCAGTGCGCCCTGCTGATGGCGAAGTTGCGCAAGTTGGGTGGTCTGCTGTTCAATTTCGTGCGCGTCATTTTCCAGCACCGTTTCCAGTTGACGAATTTCCCGTTCGCGAGCCAGTACGCCGTCCTCTTCAGTACCGCGCGCCAGGCGCAGCCAGTGCCGGCCACACAATACGCCATCCGGCGTGACTAGCATTTCATCGGGTTGCAGTTGCGAGCGGCTGGCTAGAGCCTCGGTTATGTTGGCGACCGTGCGCACCGACCCCAGCAACCCGGTCAACGGCCAAGGGGCCTGAATGCGCGCAGTCAGGGGGGCGACCTCATCTTCCTTTCTGCCTTTTTCTGCCAGATGCATTGGATTGGGCGGGTAAGGTAACGAAGGCGCGGCCTCGTGAGCCGGCGGTTCAAACAAGGTCAATCGGCCCTGAGAGAGCGAGGCGCGGGCCGCGCGGGCGGGATTATCGAGGTCGGGTACGCAGACAGCGTCCAGCCAGCCGGTCAGCGCCGCTTCGACCGCTATTTCCCAACCGGATTCGACTTCCAGTTGCTCGGCCAGCCGTGGTGCGGCGCTCAAGCCTTGGGCATGCAGCCAATCACGCACTCCGCCACGGTCCCGTCGGCCCAGCGCCGCTTCCTGCAAGGTGTGCAATGAGGCGAGTCGTCCGCGACCGGTTTGCCAGCGTTCCTGAGTTGCGCGCAGTTCATGATCGACTTGCTGGTGCGTTTCCTGGGTAGCGCGCAACTCTGTTTCGACATCCGCCAATTGTTTTTGAGCCTGACGTAGATCGTCGGCAATGCTCTGTTCCATTGCGCCTCGCTCCGCCAAATTCTGCTCCAGGTCAGCATCAGCCAAGTGTTCCTGTTCCAGGCGCAAACGCTCCAAACGGCGCTCGCCTTGCAGTAATTGCCGATCCAGGTGTTCGATGCGCGTGCGCTCCACATCCGCTTGGCGCTGGGCTTCGCTGCTGCGCCGGCTGAAATCTTCCCAGTCGGCCTGACTCTCGCGCAAGGCATGCTCGGCGGTCGATAACGCCGCGCCCGCTTCGGTTTCAGCCGTCAACGCGCTGGCTAATTGCGGTTCTGCCTCTCGCAGCGCGGCGGTCAATGCCGTGTGCTGGTCGCGATCCAGATTTCGTTGCGTCTCAACCTGCTCCAGAGCTGCTGAAGCTTGTTGCCAATCCTCCTCGCGCCGCCGCCGCAACTCCCGCTGATGCTGTAAATATTGCTCCAATCGGCTGATTTCAGCGCCAGTCTGATAATAACGTCCCTGAGTTGTGTTAAAAATCTCATTGAATTCCAGGCGCTGCGCCCGACCCGCCTC
>JAGRHK010000191.1 GCA_020444985.1 Candidatus Competibacteraceae bacterium | reverse complement strand
AGAATAACGGCAGGTAGTACTCGATGCCTCCTGGCGCATGGCCTGCGCTCACTTCGCGATAAATGACGCTCCGCTGCGGATCGCCTTCGAATTGGCGACGCCAGGCTTGTCGAAAACAGGTGATGGATGCCTTGTCCAGAGCGAACTCGCGCGCCGGCAACAATTCAACCGACGCGACCTTATTGATCGACAGCTGCGTCTCGGGATCGAAATCGCGGATGCTTTCCACCTCATCGTCAAACAGTTCGATCCGGTAGGGCTGTTTGGCGCCCATGGGAAACAAATCGAGAATCGACCCGCGCACCGCGAATTCGCCATGTTCGACCACTTGCGACACGCAGTTGTAGCCTGCCGCTTCCAGGCGCTGGCGGAAGGATTCCAGAATCAACCGTTCGCCCACGGTCAACACCAGAGCATGGCGATCCAGAAAATCACGCGGCGCGAGCCGTTGCATCAGCGTGGCTACCGGCGCAACCAGCACGCCCCGGCGTCGTTGCGGCAATTGATACAAGGTGGCCAGGCGCTGCGAAAGAATATCCTGATGCGGGGAAAATCCATCATAGGGTAGGGTTTCCCAGTCAGGAAACGCCAGAATCTCCAAATCCGCTCCACCGAAGATCCGCAATTCAGTTTCCAGCCGCAGCGCGGTCTGGCTGTCCGGCGCAACGACCAGCAATAGACCGCGAAACCGGGTCGCGGCGGCAATCAGCAGGGCGGGCGCGGCGCCATGCAATTGCGCCCAACGCAGCGGTTGGCGGTTGTCCGAAGGGAGAACCGCATGGAGAGGCAGCGACGGGTTGGGAATCTGGGAGGCAGCCGACATAAGTTTCAAATCATCTGGATAAAAGCAGGAGCGGTATTTTAACACTCGCGCTGGCTAGCGGTTTGTGAGACGCAATCTGCGGGTTGATCAATTATAAGCCATATTGATTTCAGTAATTCCTGATCTATTATTTTTGTTACTTAGATTTTTAAGGATATTTTTAATAAATGTCATTTAATTATACGAAAAAATTCGCAAAAATTAAGATTAAACAAATTTCTATACTAATGTCTAATTATTAGCTATGCTCAACTGACCACACTAAAATAGAGGGGTATGATGATGAACACTATTCCTTCATTTATTTGCTGCCAACATTTACATGACGAGACCTCGAATAGATTGAGCCGTCGTCGCTTTATCCAACTGGCGACTCTCGGCAGCGGCGCGGCATTACTGGGTCTGGCGACGCCCTGGCGGTTGGCGCGCGCCGAAGCCCAGGCTGGACATGGCGCTGCCAAATCCAATGCCGCACACGCGGCGCACGACACCGAAGCTCTGCTGCTAAGCTGCATGGACTACCGCTTAATCGATGACATGGTCAAATACATGGACGGGCGCGGCCTGACCGATCAGTACGATCATGTCATTCTGGCCGGCGCTTCTCTGGGCGCGCTCACTAAGGAATTCAAAGACTGGAATACCACCTTCTGGGAACATCTCAAAATCTCGATTGATCTGCACCATATTAATCGTGTGATTGTGATGGATCATCGGGATTGTGGCGCTTACAAGGTGATCCTGAAAGCGGATTTTGCCAAGGATCCGACGCTGGAGGAGAATGTCCACGCCAAATACCTGCGTGATCTGAAACAGATGATCCAGAAGAAGCATCCAAAACTGGAGGTAGAAACGTTGCTGATGAATCTGGATGGCACGGTGCAGACCATTCCTGAGAAATCCGCTTGAGACGCTTTACGAGGAAAGGATCCGTTGATTGATTGCGGGAGCTGGCTTGCCAACAATAGCGCGTAAAACCGCCCGCAAGCAGGCCCCCACGGCAAAATAAATTGGGAATGGTTGGTAGTTAACTCTACGTCAAAAAAACAAGGTTATTTTTTGGACTGCGGCGTTCTTCATAGCGGGTCGCTACAATTGTTGCTATCCAAACTTTACTCTCATTCGAGAGCGGCCATGATCCATGCCGATTATCATTTTTGCCCTTGTATTGTTAGCTTTGTTTGCTATTGAACTGCTCGAACCGGTGCAGATTTGGGTAATCCAGCCATTTACGGCAGCCATCGCCAAGGTCAGCGCAATAGTGCTCCAGGCTTTCGACAGCACGGTGCAGGCTGAGGGCATCGTGCTGCACAATGTACAAACCGGCGCAGCGATCAGCATTCAACCCGGCTGCAACGGCGTTGAAGCCATGATCTGCGTGATTGCTGCGGTTGTGGCGACTCCGGCCAGCTGGCAGTACAAACTGGCCGGGATTGGACTGGGCTTCGCGGCGATTCAGGCTTTGAATCTACTGAGGATTATCAGTCTGTTTTATCTGCTGCAATGGAATCCAGCCTGGTTCGAGTGGGCGCATCTTTATTTATGGCAGGCGCTGATCATGCTGGATGGGTTCATCGTCTATCTATTCTGGGTGCGAATGCTGCCAACGCCCATGGATCGCGATCGGCCAGCAGACGCCATGCCGCCATCGGTTTAGCGTCCATGCCGCGCCGTCCTATCGATCGTTTTCTCATCCGCGTCTTACTGTGGCTAGCGCCAGCATTCGTGATTTGGTGGTACGCACTGGGGTCGTTGTTGTTGCTGCCGGTTGCGGGCTGGACCCATTGGGTGCTGACCTATTGCTTTCCGCAAGCCATTGCTGCGGTTGAAGCGCACGGCATTACCGTGGATATCGTCACGCAGTTTTTGACGACGGCCCCCGAGCCTATTGCGCCATCACCCGGCGCGCAGGCGCAACTCATCTTCACGCTCAATGCACTGAAATATACGTATGGCTTGCCGTTATTACTGGCGTTGACCCTGGCCGCGCCGACGAAAATCGGCGACAAGCTGTACCGGACGATCATGGGAAGCTTGGTCTTCCTGTTGATCCCCGTCTGGGGCCTTGTTTGCGAGGCGCTGAAGGTTCTGGTTTTTCAAATGGAGCCGGCTATCGCTGCACAAATGGGTTCAACGCCATTGACCCGCGAGTTATTGGCGCTGGCTTATCAACTCGGTTACCTGATTCTGCCGGCGGTAGCGCCCATGTTGATCTGGGCGGCGCTCCACCGGGATTTTCTACGCGAGTGGTTGCCGCAGGCCCAGCAGCGACAATCCATAGCGTCACCGGTGGATTGAAGACTTGCTGTAGGTTTTAAATATCTTTTCACCCCTCCTTGATTTCATTCCCGGATTGAACTAATCCATACTTGAAGCATCGCGGTGATGAACAAATCATGCTCGCCATTGCGCGCAGCACACTCAACACGTTTGTTTGAGGAAGCAGGGGGGGGGTTATGCGTCATTTCACGGTTAATATCCTGTACGCTGTCATCCTGCTTCTGATTGCGCCGTGGGGGTGGGCGGACTCTCCCGAAACTCCAATCACTTCTGATCGAGTGGCGTTGCCCGGCCATGTATTGCCGGCGCTGTCCATGGCCCAACCGGTCGCAGCGCCGTCCATGGCGCTCAAGCGCGTTGCAGAACCCCTGACGCTGACGATCGTATTACGGCGCTCGGACCCGGCGGGTTTCGAGCAGTACCTGCGCGATGTCTACGATCCGCAATCTCCCCAATATCTGAAGTTCCTGAACCCGGAGGAGGTTTCCGATCGGTTCGGCCCCAGCCAGGACGATTACGACACGGTTCAAGCGTATTTCGAGCAGCAGGGTTTCACGGTCGCCGAAGGTTCGCGGAACCGGATGACTCTGACGGTCGCTGGTGTCCGCTCGACGGCGGAAAAGGCGCTTAGGATCGAAATCGGCGATTATGTGGCGGGCGAGCGACAGTTTTTTGCCAATGCCAATGAGCCGACTCTGCCAAGGACCGTTGCGCGAAAAGTGCAATCTGTGGCGGGTCTGTCTGATCTGGCTGTTCCTCGTCCGCAGATACTGAAAACCATAAGAATTGTTTTCGGTGCCGTAATTTGTGATTTGGAATATGCCACGATTTATGCGGGTTTGTTTGTTGCGGTAGCCAACGCGAATAACGGCAAGCCCATAACGCCGGAGCAGCTTCAGAAGATCAAGGACGAGGCTCAGAAGTTCTTGGATAAATGCGTGCGCAATGTGGTGTTCGCCGCTTATGGGTTGCCGGTAGGAAACGATCCACCGCCTCCCGCTTGGCAAGGTTCGGACGGCACCGGTCAAACCATCGGCTTGCTGGAGTTCGATACTTTTAATCCCAGCGATGCGGCGGATTTTATCCGCCTGATCGGATTGCCCGAAAGCACATTCAACAGGATCAGCCAAGTCCATGTGAACGGCGGCGCGGGACCCACCCCAGGCCCCGATCAGGATGAGGTATTGCTGGACATTAACACAGTTCTGCTCATCGCGCCCGGCGCGAAGATCGCCGTCTACGATGCGCCTTTTACCGGAGCGAATACCAGCTTTCAGTCTCTGTTTAACGCCATGATCAACGGCGGAGTCAACATCATTAGCAACAGTTGGTCGTATTGCGAGGATCAAACCACTCTGGCGGACGTGCAAAGCATCGACGCGATTTTGCAAAGCGCAGCCGCTTCCGGTATCAGTGTATTCAACGGCTCCGGCGATACTGGCAGCACCTGTCTGAATGGCTCACCTAATACCATCGGTGT